>DNIP01000067.1:1250-5003 GCA_003499325.1 Oscillospiraceae bacterium | reverse complement strand
GGGCGCAGATATAATGAATGAGCTTCAAGCTGCGCGCAAAGTAAAAGCCGTCGCCGATGCGCTCGTCGAGCGTCGCGCCGATATCGCACATCTTGCGGAGCTCCTTTGAGCCGTCAGGCATGAGGCGCTCTTCATCGTGGATCATGCCGATGGTAACCATGACGCTGTTGGTGCCGTAGTTGTTCAGATGATGATAGACGGCGGGGCACTTGATCGAGCCGAGGTTGGAGAGAAGGACGGTCGCATAGTGCGGATCGCCCTCGGTCAGTGCGGCGGGATTCTTGCCCCAGAAGTCGAGCCATCGCACGAGCTTGCAGATCAGCATGACGATCGGACGCGGGAAAGCCGCTACCCTATCGAGCAGTTCATCGACGCCCGCCTTATTACTGCCGCGAGCACGCACCTTTTTGACCTTATCGACCACCATCTGACTGACGTTATCGACGGTGTCGCTGTCCTTGGGGACAAAGAACAACAGCGCTTCCTCCGCGTGATCCTCAAATGCCAGCTTCGCGACAAAGGCGACGCTGATATCAAAGCGCTCATAGATGCGGCGTCCCTGCACAAAGCGGTTCATCAGCGGGCGTTCCCTGACCATCTTGGCGACTGCAGCGATCACGCAGTGGAAAAAGGTCGTTTTTAGATCAGGGTGCTCGCGGTTCTTGCGCTCGACATACTTCACCATCTCGGTGACGTCGATCGTATCATGCAGATACACCTCGCTGTCGGTGCGCTTCGGCCACAAGCTCGCGATGATTGTCTGCATACCCGTCGCCTTGACGCGTCGGCCGTCACGGCGATCACCCCATTTTCGTTGATATTGTGCCATGGTTTCCTCTTCCTATTTATAAAGCGTTATATCTCATATGTCATGCCGACCGTCAACGGCGCGGCGGGGATGCCGTGCCTGTGCAGCCGTGCGATGAAGTCCGCCGTACCGACTTGCGACGACATCGGCGGGAAGGTGTTGTCGTAATGATCGAGATAGATCCTCTTCGGTTGCAGCCGATGGATGATCGGCGCGACCGTTTGCGCAGGATTCGACGTTCCTTGGAACGGCAGGATCAGCACATCGGCGCCTGTCGGGTATACGGTGCCGAAATCGAGCCCCATACTGCCCATGAGCTGAACGCGCTTGCCCTCGGCTTCGATCTCATAAAAAAGCGTCTCGCCGTTCTCCGCGTACAGGCGGTTGAGCTTGATCAGGTCATACAGGCGCTTGGGGTTCATGAGGGTCTCCCACTTGAACACGGTCTTAAGCATGATGCCGAGATCAAAACGGCAGTGTCTTCCCTGATAGGCGCGAATGGTAAAGCCGCCGAGTTGAAAGGTCACACCGGGACCGATCACACGCAGCTGATCGCGTTCGACGTCGCCGCGGCTCATCAGCGTTTTACAAGGCGTCTTGGTCGCGTAGACCTTGGTATCGGTATTGCGGTAGAGCTTCGGAATATCGATAATATGATCAAAATGTCCGTGCGTCACCAGTACGGCGTCCGCCGTGCGGTATTTGATCGCGTGCAGTTTTCTGCGATATAGGGTTTCTTCGATCGGAATGGTCAAAAAGGGATCGAATACGATCCGATAGCCCTCGGATTCGAGCATCACGGACGCGGTTCCGTACCAACTTAGTTTCAATGTTGTGCCTCCTCTTCGGCGTTTGCTTCTTCTTCTAATTTGCGATAGGCGACCTTGCCGACCAACGTCTTGGGCAATTCATTGCGAAAGATGATCTCTTTGGGTAATGCGTATTTGGCGACATGGAGCGCGAGCTCGTCCATGATCTTCTGTCTTAACACATCCGTCGGCTCGATACCGTCGTGCAGGACGATATACGCGCGGACGCGCCGGATACGGCGGGGATCCTTAACCCCGATGACACAGCTGTACGCCACCTCGTCCACGCCGTCGATAACGTTCTCGATCTGACCGGGATATACGTTGTAGCCGTTGGTGATGATCATGCGCTTGATGCGCTGTTTGAAATAGACATAGCCATCCTCATCCATCGAGCCGAGATCGCCCGTATAAAGCCAGATGTTGCCGTCAGCGAGCCTGCGCAGGGTCTTTGCAGTCTCCTCGGGATTCTTCAAATATTCTTTCATCAAGGTAGGGCCGCGAAGGATGATCTCGCCCTCCTCGCCATACGGAAGGACGTCATCGGTGCCGGGGCGGACGATCTGATAGACCATATCGGGAAACGGCAGTCCGATGCTGTTCTCACGGTATGCATCGGTCGGGGTCAGACAGCTCGCGGTGACGCATTCGGTCAGGCCGTAGCCCTCGCGCACCTGAATGTGGGCGTTGTGCTCATGGAGAAAGGCGTCGATCTTGCGCTTTAGCTCGACAGAGAGCGAGTCACCGCCGCAGAACATACCGAGCAGATAGGACAGATCCTTGCCCTCCAGCTCGGGCAGGTGCAATAACGCTTCAAATATCGTGGGAACGCCCGCAATGAAATTGGGCTTTTTCTGTAACAGCGCCTTGGCGTAGGTGTGTTTATTGAAGGTCGGCATCAGCATACACAGCGCGCCGAACACCAGACCGACATGGATGTTGATGCCCAGTCCGAAGCCGTGGAACATCGGCATGCAGCTGAGCAGCCTCATACCGCGCTTTGTGTCAAAGTTCAGTGCCTTGAAGCCCTGCATCGCAAGGGCGTTAAAGTTGAAATCAGTCAGGCAGATGCCCTTGGGCTGTCCCGAGGTGCCGCCGCTGTAGAGGATGACCGAGGTGCGATCCTTTTCAAACGGTTCGTTTTCTATGTGATCGATCTTGTCAGCGCCCTTGATAAAATCCCGATACAATATGCCGTAATCTGTGTTTGGATATTGTAGGTAATCCTTGCCTTTTTTGATGAAGTAGACGATCGACAGGAAGAACGGCAGTTCATCCTGCATACGGCAGACGATCTCTGTCACAGGGTGATCGGCGTTCTCGATCGCGTTTTGGACGGTCTCGCAGAACAGATCGACCGTCACGATCGCCTTGCTCTCGCTGAGATTCAGATAATAGGTGATCTCCTTCTGCGCGGACTGCGGATGGATCATGTTAGCAACGGCGCCGATACGGTTCAGCGCGTAGAAGCACTCTACCGTCTGCGGAATATTGGGCAGACACAGCGTGACCGCGTCGCCCTTTTTGATGCCTAGCGCCCTGAACGCCTTGGCACAGCGCTCGATGCGCCGAATCAGCTCGCCGTAGGAGATCAGCCTGCCGTAGAACTCCAGCGCGTTATCCTTGGGGTTGATATTCGCGCACTTCTCCACCATCTGATACATCGTCAGGCGGGGATAATCGATCATATAGTTATCATTCATGGATTTGCCTCGTTGATAATCGCAATATAAAGGAAGCTGTAACCGATGGGTAGAGACTTTTTGTTATACGCTTTTCTCTACTCTCTTACTGCTTTTTTTAAGTTATGGTTATATGATAAACAAAATTGCAATTAATGTCAATCGATTCGACGAATCCGATTCTGAAAAGCCTTTGCTTGACTTATCAAACAGAAAGTATTATTATGGTAAAGCCGAGCTACATCAATCTGATTCGGCATGAAAGGACTAGTAATATGAAACTCGATCCGATAGTCATATCGTTACTCGACACCGATCTGTATAAGTTCAATATGGATCAGGTCATTTTCCATAAGCACACCGATCTGTGCGGCAAATACTATTTTAAGTGCCGCAACAAGGACGTTAAGTTCACGCAGGAGATGCTCGATGAGATCAACTCCCAGATCGACCA
>DNIP01000067.1:0-1135 GCA_003499325.1 Oscillospiraceae bacterium | reverse complement strand
AACGACTATGTGGAGTTTTTGCGCCTGTGGCGACCGATCCGCGAATATGTCACCACCGAGCTGAGTAAGGACGGCGAGCTGTCGATCATCGTAGACGGCCCCCTGTTCTCGGCGATGCAGTTTGAGATCCACCTCTTAGAGATCGTCAACGAGGTCTACTTCCGCATGTCCTATGATTATGATACGCTGTTGAAATCCGCCGAGGAGAAGCTCAACGCGAAGATCGAGGCGCTGAACAACGGCACCTACACCTTCAAGTTCGCTGAGTTCGGCTGCCGCAGACGACTCTCGCGCGAATGGGAGGATGTCGTCGTGCGCCGCCTCTCTACCGAGACGGACAAGTGCATCGGCACCTCCAACGTGTACCTCGCGATGAAATACAACCTCACCCCCATCGGCACCTATGCGCATGAGTTTGTGCAGATGTACCAGGGCATCGACCGCTACCCCCTCGCC
Source organism: Oscillospiraceae bacterium (assembly GCA_003499325.1). Lineage (GTDB taxonomy): Bacteria > Bacillota > Clostridia > Oscillospirales > Acutalibacteraceae > Ruminococcoides. Next base: position 679 of record DNIP01000067.1, on the reverse strand, counting down.
TACACCAATCACTATGCGATGCGCGACTGGTATGACGAGTATGACGGCGACAACGGTACCGCCCTGACCGACACCATCACTACCGACCTGTTTTTGATGGACTTCAACCGCTCTATGGTCAACAACTACAACGGCGTGCGCCATGACTCGGGCGATCCGTATGAGTGGGGCGAGAAGATCATCAAACACTACGAGAGCTACGGCGTTGATCCCCGGACAAAGCTGCTGCTGTTCTCCGACGGTCTGGACTTTGACCGTGCGCAGAAGCTCTTTGACTACTTCAAGGACAGAGCGAAGGTCAGCTTCGGTATCGGCACCTTCTGCTCCAACGATACCTGCGCCGAGCCGCTCAATATCGTCATCAAGCTGCAGTATGTCAACGGCAAGCCTGTTGCAAAGCTCAGCGATAATCCCGAGAAGAGTATGTGCCATGACGCGGATTATCTCAAATACCTCAAGCGCTCTGTCGCCTTCCGCCTGAAAAGAGAAACATTATAAAAATAGATATTGCCGCGGAAATGATACCTGTCATTTTCCCGCAGCAACGATCATATAAAAAAGGGGCTGTCGCAGTCATCATTGCGATAGCCCCTTAGCGCGTCATCCTGAGCTTTTGCGTCAGCGGAGCTTAGGGTGACTTTATACTAAGTATCATTAAAACACTTTAACATTTATTGCG
>DNIP01000134.1 GCA_003499325.1 Oscillospiraceae bacterium | reverse complement strand
TTTCAAGATCTTCATCAGGATTTTCTCGGTTAAATCTGCTTTGCCAATACATGTATGTTGACTTAGGAAATCCTGTAACGGCAAGTATATCTTTAAGTTTGAATTCTCCTCGGAGACTGTGGATTATCCGTGCCTGCCGTTCTTTGCCTCGTCCTCCAAACGCAGTCTCCTCAACTCTTTTAAATAGGCGTTCTCTATTCTTGATCTTAGATTTTCTTCTTCAAGCTGTCTGAGATACTCTGCGTCAGCTTTCTCTTTCTCGGTTTGTGGTATTTCTTTCTTTGGCTTAGTCACTTGTGGTTTTCGTCCCTTTCGTTGCGGACGTAACGCATCAGGTCCGGCTGCACGATATCTTCTTACCCATTCGGTTATTATTCCGGGAGTCTTAATACCAACTGACAACGATAACTCCTGATACGACACTTCCGTTGTTAGATACAATTCTACCACATGCAGCTTAAATTCGAAAGAGTATTTTTTGTTCTCTCTGGAACGCATTAGTCCGGCTTCACCAAATTCTTTGTATGCGTTTATCCACCTTCTTGCTGTTGCTGTGCTTGGTAACCCATACTTTTTTGTTAAATAATCGTATCCTGCTTCTCCGTTGATATACTCTGTTACCAACTGCTTCTTAAATTCATAACTATACTTTGACATAAAAAGCCCCCGAAAGTTAGTTTTGGGTCTAACTTTCGGGGGTCGGGACAAATTGCGACAGCCTCTTTTTTGTCTCAATTAACAATCGAAAGAAGCCTCCGTCCCCCGCTGTGTCATACTAATCCTTGATAAAAAGATTTAATCAGATATTAGTGATATATTTCGGATAGCGCGGCGGGCGACGCAGGCAGGCTGGCGCCTGTCAAGAAGCCCAACAAAGCTATACGTAATATAGCGCAATAGATGATAAAGGTTTTTATTAAGGATTAGTATCAGCTTCCCGAGAAATACAAAACCATATCAACGAAACGTCCGCCGCAGGAGCTCCTGCGGCGGACGTATTCTTACACAGTTTCATTGATGCTCAAAGTCAATTGACCTTGATATTGTAGGGAGTTGCAATACCGACCAGCGCGCGCTGGATCCATGCGCAGTCACGGATCGACACTTTGCCGTTACCGTCAACATCGGCGGCTTTTTCGTTGAACACACTCATAGATGCGCCGGTCAGGTAACGCTGGATCCATGACACGTCACGGATCGTCACGCGGCCGTCGTTATCCGCATCGCCTAATAAGATCTCAGGCTCGGTGGGCAGTACAGGCGGATCGGTCGGCTGTACGGGAGGATCGGTGGGCTGTACGGGAGGCGTGGTGGGCTTGGGCGTGGTGGGGGTTACCGCGCCGGGAGTGAACGCCTTGCCGACACGCGCCATCGGAACGGTGATATGATCCTCGTCCTCTTTCTCCATGGAGGTAGAGGAATCGGCGGAATAAGGCTTTGCGGCGTTGTCAGCCATTGAGAGGTCATAGGGCAGGCAGTCCATGCCCGAGGTACCGAAGGTGGAGACCTTCATGATGCCGATACCGTTCGCTTCGATATCAGCAGCGGTGATATCCAGGTTCTTGAGCGGGATGGAGACCTCATAGAACATATCCATCGAAGCCTTGTGACCCTTGGTGTAGAAATCGGTCAGGGTCGCGTCAACGGAGTCGCCGGCGACGCGCTTGTTATCGGTACCCGCCTTGGGGATACCCATCAGCTTACCCGACAGGGTCTTACCGTTGCCCCACTTGATGCTGATGCCGGTTTCAGCGCCCGTTTTGACGAGGTCGTCGGGCTCGAGCTGACCGTCATCGTTCGCGGTATAAATAAACGGGCCGTTGGATGCGTTGGTCGAGTAAGCAACCACATGATCAGCGTGCGCGTCAAGCGTTGTACCGGTCGCCCAGAGCGTACCGTCCGCAGTCTCGCCGTGAGTGATGTTCTCGTTGCCGGTGTAAATATACATAAAGACAGGCAGATTATCGATCCAGAGGTTGCCCTGAGTCATGGGGAAGTCCTCGCCGGGAGCGACGATATCCTGCACGTTTGCCATCTCGTACATGATGTAGAGGTTGGTGTCGTCCCACGCGGCGTACATCGCATAGTCGTCAATACCTTTTTCGTGCATCGACCAGTGCGCGTAAACGCGGGGGTCATCGTTCGCGACGCCCTGTGCGATCAGCATGGAGCTCTCCCAGTCGGACTTGTCGCCGTCAACGGTGATGGTCTTGCGCTTGCCGTAGCCGCCATCAGGGTTGGTGGCATAGTTACCGCCGATCGCGGCAGCAGTACTGCCGTCGGTGGCGGGACCGGTGGTCGATCTCTTCTTATAGGTACAGCTCTTGGTCACGGTGCCGTAGCTGTTGGTCGCGCTGATATCGAGCTTGACGGATTCGCCCTCCGCGATATTCGCGCCGAGGGTCAGGCTGACAGAGCCGTTGATCGCATACTGAGTGCCGCCGTCGATGGTGTAGTAGGCGGAGTCGGCGTCCTTGACGGTGACGGTCACATCGACAGAGCCCTTGAAGCCGCCGCCCTCGTTAGAGACGGTGATCACGGGAACAGGATCCGTGCTGTAATCGCTCCATGTCTTTTTGTCCATGTCATAGAGCTTGTTGGCGCCGGGATAAGTCATATCCGTGGTCTGACCGCTACCGTTGTTGCTGAAGATGACCATGTCGAACTTGTCCGCGGGAACGGTGTACTCATACACGTCTGTCTCACCGCTGACCTTGGTCATGGCGACGCCGGGCCATGCCTTGTTGTTCTCCTCGGTGTTCTTCTTCCACATGTAGCAGGTCGGGGTGAAGCTCGCGCGGCAGTAGATCTTATCGCCCGCCAGCGCCGACACGTTGACGACCGCGACGGAGATCATCGAAACCATCATCAGAACCGCGAGAATGATTGCGAGTAGTTTTTTTGAGATTTTCAAAACAATCCCTCCTCTTTCATAATAAATCCTAAATAACAGTATGAGCGCTCATGCGAAGATACGCACCGCAGCAGATAGCCGTCGCAATGAAAAACCGAACACAAACAGCTCATATCTATTTAGATTCATTATAATAGGTCGAGAAACAAAAGTCAATAAATCCGAGCAGGTTCGTCACATGAATCTAATTTAGTAATACTACTGTAGCTTTTCAGTATAGGTGTCATCCTGAGCGTCAGCGAAGGATCTAAAAGCGCTCTTTATCCGATAGATGATATCGATAAGGTGCAATCAAGCCTACGACGTGAGCACTTTAAGATTCTTCGGCAGAGCCTCAGAATGACATGTTGCCTTTGTTTCAATCTGTTGACAGAATTAGATTCACGTGGCGGGCTCCGTGGCGCAAAATCGCACAGTTTGAAAGTTTTTTGAAAAAGTTGTAATAAAACTATTGACAAGTTGCTTGTAATGTGTTATATTACAAGTGCAAGATCAAGAGAACAAACTCTTGCAACAAACAACATGATCAGGAGGATATTATCATGAAAATCGCAGTAGTAGCAGCAAACGGAAAAGCAGGCAAGCTCATCGTCAAGGAAGCCGTCGAGCGCGGCATGGACGTGACCGCCTTTGTCAGAGAAGAAAACAAAAGCGCAGCGCAGCACGCCGTCACCAAGGATATTTTTGATATCACAGCCGAGGATCTGAGCGGCTTTGACGCGGTCGTAGACGCGGCAGGCGCATGGACACCCGAGACCGTCCACATCATCCCCGACGCGGTAAAACACCTCGCCGATCTGCTGAAAGGCAAAGACACCCGTCTGGTGGTCGTAGGCGGCGCAGGCAGTCTGTTTGTGGACGCAGAGCATACCAAGACCGTTTTCGACGTGACCCCCTTCCCCGAGGCGGCGGTGCCCGTCGTCAAGTCGCATCAGATCGCCCTCGATAAGCTCAGAAAATACGACGACGTCAACTGGACTTACGTCAGCCCCGCCGGTGACTTTCAGGCGGACGGTGAACGCACCGGCAAATACATCCTCGCAGGCGAGGAGCTCAAGCTCAACGCTAAGGGCGAGAGCGTTATCAGCTACGCCGACTACGCGATCGCGATGGTCGATGAGATCGAGAGCGGCAATCACATCAAGCAGCGCATTTCCGTTGTCAGCGAATAAACACATCCCCTTTGATTTCTGACAAACCGGGAGGTTCTTCATCCCGTTTTTATTCGGTTGAGATTGCTACAGCCCTTGACAGGGCTTTGCAGTGACTGTTTTGAATCACACATCGGTTCTTTCGCAGTTATGCGAATCAACACGGGCGGGTCGGGGAATTTGCCGATCCGCCCAAATTCTTCTTGATGAACCACTTGTCATAT
>DNIP01000090.1 GCA_003499325.1 Oscillospiraceae bacterium | reverse complement strand
CATCCGCCACCTTTCGGAGGCACCTTCCTTTCCCAAAGGAAGGCTTGGATAGGTTTTTCTACAGTCTAAAAGCTCACGGCGTGTTCCGTGAGCTTTTTTATATCCTTATGATATTTTCCTCGCGCAGACGACGAAGCGTCCGTCCTGTGTATGATAGTTACAGGTCGAGAGGGTGATGATCTTCTCGCCGTAGTGCGGCGTGATACCTGTATCAATACTCGAGAGCGCCTTGACGTTCTGGACATAGTAGTTGTAGCTTTGTTCGTCGTCAAGGTTGCGGCACTCATAGTACTGGAAGGTGGTGTTATCATTCGCGTCATAAATCTGGCTGTAGAAGATCGCGAAGATCTCATAATCGCCCTTCTCGAAGCGGGTATTGAAATGGATGATCTTGTGCTCGTTGTAATACTCGGTGTTGTCGAACTTGGGCAGACTGCCGAACATCGAGCCGTTGAACATATGGTGACCGTAGATCAGATAGTGCAGACCGTTGGGATTGCAGTAGCCGTCCATGAAGAGCTCGCCGCTCTCGGAGCGGTCGCCGTCAAAGTCGGTGTGCAGATATTTGTCGTTATCGTTCTGTACATACATGACAGGGTAGTCGATGACGGTATCGTCGATCTTCAGCCAGCCGAAGAAGTCGTGGTTCTTTGCGTACAGCGCCTCATAGTCGGTCGATAACTGCTGCAGCTCCATGTGTCCCTTGTTGTCGGAATAGTAGTGGTACAGCTTGGTGCCGATGATGCCGGCGCCGACCAACAGCATGATGATCGCGATGACTCTGACCACGATAACCCCCGTGCTCGTGCGCTTTTTCGGCCTTCTGCCGCGGGGACGGGGACGGTTGTCGTAGCCGCCCTGCGGCCGTCTGTTGTAGCCGTCGTCATAGCCGCTTCTGCCGTAAGCGCCGTTTTGCGGGCGCGGCTGACGGGTTCTGCCGTCATAGTAGTCGCGATAGCCCTGTCGGGAGGGATATTGCTGACGACCCTGCGATTGATAACCCTGTCGCGGCGGATATGGCTGTCTGCCGCCGTTGCGATCCCCCTGTTGCGGCGGGTACGGCTGACGGCTCCGATCGCTGTAGCCCTGACCGTAATAGCCCTGACGAGGGTACTGCTGACGTCCCTGTGAGCCGTAGTCCTGTCGGGCACGGCGAGGGGGCTGATCGCCGCCTACGTCAAAGTTGCCGCGGTCGTTATCGGAGTAGACGTTACTGCGGGCTCTTCTGCTGTAGTATTCGTCGGATCGTGAATAGTTTCGATTGTTGTTTTGATTGTTCATAATAGAAAAAAACAAGGCGGCGGCGGGAAATCCCGTCACCGCCTATCGGTCAAAGTTTGTGTTTTACCGTTTAATTATTTAGCCTTCTTCTTCACAACGAAGGTGATGATGATCGCTACAAGAGCAACGCCGAAGATGCCGATGCCGATCCACAGCCACATATTGTCGCCGGTCTTGGGAGAAGCCTTCTTCTGATCCGCAGTAGCAACAGTGGTAGGAGCGGTAGTAGCGGCAGTGGTGGGAGCGGTGGTAGCGTCGGTAGCGGTGATGGTCTCAGCAGTGGTCTCTGCGGTAGTCTCCGCAACAGTCTCGTCAGTAACAACGGTCTCGTCGGTGACGACAGTCTCAGCGGTGGTCTCGTCAGTGACGTAAGTCTCGCCGAGCTCATCGGTAGCAACAGCGGCTACGGGAGCGTTTTCTTCTACAGCTGCGTTTGCGGAGATCGCCATCGCGAACACAGAGCCTACCATCATAACACAAAGTACAATAGCTAATACACGTTTCATCATTACATTTTCCTTTCTTAAATCATTTTTTTCACATACCGTTTGACGGTAATGCGCGGATGTGCTTCCGCGGTTGTTGCCCATCCATCAATGTGGTGGGTGGTTGTGATAGTTCCCTATCACTTGACTAGATGATAACACAATAAATTCGAGAATTCAATACAATAATTGCTAAATTTACTTTTTCTTAACTTTTGTACACTTGCGCCCTTAAAGGGTGGAATCCTTTGATGGTTTTGCACAAAGAGAATAGTCATTTATTGTCTAAATAGCCGAAAATTGTTTTAGAAAACCTTGTTTTGTGACAAGTTATCGCCTATTTTGAGAGCGATACTAATACTAATCCTTAATAAAAACCATTATCATCAATTGAGCTATATTACGTATAGCTTTGTTGGGCTTTAGTATAAAAGGGGCTATCGCGTTTCTTAGTGCGACAGCCCCTTAGGATTTTCGGGTTGTGTTTTACAGGCTAGCCTTGAGAATGGCGACGACCTCGTCGCGGCTGAGCTTTTTGTAGCCGCCGTCGAGGATGATGGTCGCGTTCGCGATATCCTCGATCATATCGGGGGTCGCGCCGAGCTCGGTGAGGTTCATCGCAACGCCGAGCTTCTTCATCCAACTCTCCATGGCGGCAAGACCCTCGTCAGCGATCGCTTCATCGGATTTGCCGTTCGGGTCAACGCCCCAGACCTCGGTCGCAAAGCGGACGAACTTGTGCAGTCCGTAGGGCTTGATGAATTTGTAATAGGGCAGGGATACCGCCGCGAGCGTCATGCCGTGGGTCGCGTCGGTGATCGCGCCGACCGCCTGACCCAGCATGTGCACCATCCAGTCGGTGGTCTTGCCGCGGGAGATCAGGGTGTTCAGCGCCCATGTCGCCGTCCACATGATGTTGGAGCGCGCCTCGTAGTTTTCGGGATCATCGATCGCGATCAGCGAGCTGTGGATGACGGACTTCATCAGTGCCTCGGCAAGATAATCAGAGGTATTGTCGTCGTCGCCCGAGAAGTACTGCTCACAGATGTGGTTGAAGATGTCATAGATACCCGCCGCCATCTGTCGCTTGGGCAGAGAGAAGGTGAACTTTGGGTTGAGGATGGAGAACTTCGGCATGACATCATCGCCAAAGACATGGCCGATCTTGAGCTTTTGCTCGTGGTTGGTGATGACGGCGCCGCCGTTCATCTCGGAGCCGGTGCCCGCCATCGTCAGGATGCAGCCGACAGGGACGATTGCGCAGTCGGGCTCCTCAAAGCGGATATAGTATTTGTCCCACGGATCGTCATCGCAGTTGACGGAGACCGATACCGCCTTGGCGTAGTCGCAGCAGGAGCCGCCGCCGACCGCCAGCAGGAGATCGACGTGGTTCTCTCGCGCAAGCTGTACGCCCTCGCGCAGCTTATCAACGGTAGGGTTGGGCATCACGCCCGCGTCCTCGACGATGGTCTTGCCGTTATCTTTGAGGATCTTGGTCACCGCGTCATAGATGCCGTTCTTCTTGATCGAGCCGCCGCCGTAGATCAGCTGGATGGTCTTGCCGTATTTGGGAAGCTCATCGTTCAGATATTGCAGAGAATCCTCTCCGAAATAGAGCTTTGTCGGGTTGTGATAACTGAAATTGCCTAACATAATAGTCCTCCTGAGTATGGTTTTTGCTTGTCAGAATTCGGTTCTGAATCTATTGCATTCATCATAACTTGAATCAAAAACAAAGTCAATTGTTTTTTATGAGGGCAGGGGAAAGATGAACACCGAAAATGCAGGATGCTTTTGAATTAGTTTCAAAATCTGCTCGAATTTGAACTAAATAGCTGTTAAATTTTTATCAATATGAAGTTTTAATCAAATTAATTGCAAAAATTCGTAAAAAACTGCTATAAAATCATTGACACTCATCGTAAATATGAGTATAATGTAACCAACGGTTTTATCTTGCGTTAAAGCGGTAAAACATAAAATAATGTCAAGAAAGAGGGAACACCATGGAAAAAGTATTGGTACTGGATTTCGGCGGCCATTATAACCAGCCGATCGCCCGTAAGGTAAGAGAGCAGAATATCTATGCCGAGATTGTGTCTTATCAGAAGATCACAGCCGATGAGATCGTCGCGAAGGGCTATAAGGGCATCATCTTTACCGGTGGTCCCGACAGTGTGTTTGAGCCTGACGCGCCGCACTGTGATTCCGCGATCCTCTCGGCAGGCTTGCCGATCCTCGGTATCGGCTACGGCTGTCAGCTCATCGCCTATATGGCGGGTGGTAAGGTGACCTACGCGAGCGAGGTCAGTGAGTTCGGCGAGACCGAGCTGATCTCCGACGGCAGTGAGCTGCTCGACGGCTTCCCGCCCGTGAGTATCTGCTGGATGAGCCATCGCAATCATATCAAAGAAGCGCCCCTAGGCTTTCATGTCACCGCCTACACCGAGCGCTGTCCCGTGGCGGCGATGGAAAACAGCAAGGATCATATCTACGGCGTGCAGTTCCACCCCGAAATGATCGAGACCGAATACGGCGAGCTGGTGCTCCATAATTTCCTGTACAACATCTGCGGCTGTGTGGGCGAGTGGAAGATGGATCGCTTTGTGGAGTATAAGATCAACCAGTATCGCGAGCGTCTGGCGGATAAAAAGGTACTGCTGGCGTTATCGGGCGGCGTTGACAGCTCCGTAGCGGCGGTGTTGGTGAATCAAGCGATCGGCGATAACCTCACCTGCGTCTTTGTCGATACAGGACTGCTGCGCAAGGATGAAGCGGATCATGTCGAAAAGACCTGCCGCGATATCCTCAATATCAATGTCACGCGCGTTGACGCGGCGGAGCGCTTCCTGTCCGCGCTCAAGGGCGTGACCTCTCCCGATGAAAAGCGCCGTATCATCAGTGAAGAATTCAATAACGTATTTGAAGAAGAAGCAAAAAAGCTCGGCAAGGTCGATTGTCTGGTACAGGGCACCATCTACTCCGACGTGCTCGAGCGCGGCGCCGGCGATATCAGCTTTACCGGTTCCGACGAGGGCACGCTGCATCAGGTTGTCGAGTATGACGAGATGGCGGAGCCCCTGCGCTCGCTCTTCAAGGATGAAGTGCGCAAGGCGGGCTTGGCGCTCGGTATGCCCGAGGAATTCTGCTACCGCCAGCCGTTCCCCGGCCCCGGTCTTGCCATCCGCTGTGTCGGCGAGATCACCAAGGAGAAGCTCGATACCCTGCGCGAGGCTGACGCGATCTTCCGCGAGGAGATCGCGAAGTCCGGCTATGACCGCTTCACCAATCAGTATTTTGCCGTGATGACCGACACCCACTCGGTCGGCGTGATCGGCGATGAACGTGTGCAGGGCAGCACGATCGTCCTGCGCTCCGTCACCAGCGACGACTTCCTGACCGCCGACTGGTCACGCATTCCGTATGAGATCCTCGCGACTGCCTCGGCGCGTATCACAAGCGAGATCCCCGGCATCACCCGCATCGTCTACGACATCACCCCCAAGCCTCCGGCAACGGTGGAATGGCAATAATTCCAATAGAGAATTAAAATAGATAAAGCCCTCGGCTGCATGGTCGAGGGCTTTTGGTTGCTTGTTGACAGAAGAATGTGATGATACTATAATACATATATATTAATTGCCGCGGTTCCAAGTGTGAATAATCCGAAACTGCGCGGTGATGATGTATCGTAAAATGAAAGTAGGGAACTGATATGAAAGTTTTGATGATCAACGGCTCGCCCAGAGTCGGCGGCAATACCGCGATTGCGCTGAAAGAGATGGAGCAGGTATTTCTAAAGAACGGGATCGAGGTCGAGACGATGCAGATCGGCAACAAGGCGATCCGCGGCTGTATCGCCTGCGGCACCTGCGCGACCAAGGGTCAGTGCGTGTTTGATGACGCGGTGAATGAAGCGGCGGTGAAATTCGCCGAGGCGGACGGACTGGTGATTGCGTCGCCCGTCTACTACGCGTCCGCCAACGGTACGCTGGTGTCGTTCCTCGACAGGCTGTTTTACTCCTGCCATTGCGATAAGCGGATGAAGGTTGGCGCGGCTGTTGCTGTCGCGCGCAGGGGAGGACTCTCCGCGACCTTTGACGAGCTGAACAAGTATTTCACCATCAACTCGATGCCTGTCGCCGCGTCCAATTATTGGAACAGCGTTCACGGCGGCGCAAAGGGTGACGCCGAACAGGACGCGGAGGGCTTGCAGACCGTTCGCGTGCTGGCGGAGAATATGAGCTTTTTGATGAAGAGCATTGCCCTCGGCAAGGAGCAGCTCGGTCTGCCCGAGACCGAGCCGAAGACGTATACCAATTTTATTCGGTAATATTGATATGCGTTGCGTATAAAAGTGATTGTATTGTAAAGAATCGGCGGGAGCGAGCCCCCGCCCTACAATATCACATATGATAAAGATAAAACCCTCAGTTTGAAACTGAGGGTTATTTCTTTATTGGAAATATAGATCATATATTGATTATCTTAGTACGTAAAAGGAAGATGAAGCATTTGATCCGCCGTTGAAAGGACGTTACTGAAAAAGCACTCTATCCATAGGCGGAATAAAACAACGCGTTGTTATCTTAAAAAGCCGTTGATGATCTGTTCCTCGGCTTCCGCTTCGGTCAAGCCGAGGGTCATCAGTTTGATGATCTGGTCGCCTGCGATCTTGCCGATCGCCGCCTCATGCACGAGGGACGCGTCCACGTTGTTCGCCTCCAGCGCGGGGACGGCCAGAATATTACCGTTGTCCATGATGATGGAATCGCATTCGGTGTGCCCCTTGCACGCCGCGTTGCCGACGATCTTGAGGTCGAGCCGCTGATAGGAGTTGTCCCGCGCTACGCCGCGTGATACGACGTCGGCGTTGGCGCCCTCGCCGTTGAGCGATACGACATAGTCGCTCAGCGCGCGCTGGACGTTATGAGTCATCAGGCGCTCGCGGATGATCAGCTTTGCGCCGCTTTTGAGCTCAGCGACCGTCTTGCGCTCAGTATCGTCAACGCCCTTGATCTGCACCATCTCCATCTCGCAGGTGCTGCCTTCCTCCATATAGACCTCGGTGACGGGGTTGAGGATGCGCTTGCCCGTGCCCTCGCCCGAGCCGAAGTGCTTCTCGACATATTTGATCTTGGCGTTTTTGCCGATATAAAAGCGGTGGATGCCGTCATGCTCGGAATCGTGGGCGCCGCAGTTATCGATGCCGCAGCCCGCGACGATCTCTACGTCCGCGTTGTCACCGATATAAAAATCGTTGTAGACCTCTTCCTTGAGTCCGCTCTTGGTCATCACAACGGGGATATGCACGCTCTCGCCGACGGTGTCGGGCTTGATGAAGATATCCATGCCGCTCACGCCCGTCTTGCTGACGATCTCGATATTCTCGGTGGACTGTCTGCCGATGGACATACTGTCGGAGCGGATGTTATACGCGCCCGTGAGGTTGTTTCCGTCGATATCGGCGATCTCCTTGAGCAGATAGGATTGTATATTATTCAGATCCATGCTTACACTCCTTCCGTAATGCCCTGACAGTTCTTGACTGCCGCGGGAGTGCCGATCAGCCCGGGCAGGATTTCATCCCTGTCGCCCTGCTTTTCGATCTCGCCGCTGCCCAGCACGATGATCTTGTCGGCAATATTGAGGATGCGCTCCTGATGGGAGATGATCATGATGGAGCGGTCGGCGATCTCCTCGCGCTGCTTGCGGAATACCTCGATCAGGTTGCCGAAGCTCCACAGGTCGATACCGGCTTCCGGCTCGTCAAAGAGGGTGAGCATCGACTTGCGCGCGAGCACGGTCGCGATCTCGATGCGCTTTAATTCGCCGCCCGAAAGGCTTGCATTGACCTCGCGGTCGATGTATTCTCTGGCGCACAGACCGACCATCGAGAGGTACACGCACGCGTCCGCTGTAGTCAGCCTTCTGCCCGCCGCCAGACGGATCAGGTCGAGCACGCGGATGCCCTTGAACTTGACCGGCTGCTGGAATGCGAAGGCGATGCCCTTTTTGGCGCGCTCGGTGATGCTCATGTCGGTGATGTCCTCACCGTTGAACAGGATCTGCCCCGCGGTGGGCTTCTCGATCCCGGCGATCAGCTTGGCGAGGGTGGACTTGCCGCCGCCGTTAGGGCCGGTGATGACGATCAGCTTGCCGTCGGGGATCTCCAGACTGATATTTTTGATAATCTCTTTCCCGGCGGAATCATCGTTGACCGTGAAAGAAAGGTTCTTGATTTGAAGCATAGTGATTCTCCTTCGTTGCAGTTGTTCTATTATAACTCATTTTTGTTTGAATCGCAACCATTATGTAAATTTTTTGCGAATATCTTGATTTTTCGGTTGAAAAAAAGTTTTTCTCTATGCTATACTTTCATCGAGGTGAGTAGAATGAGTAAGGACAGACTGGAAGCGTTCATGGACGCGGTTTTGGCGATCATCATGACGATACTCGTGCTGGAGCTGCCCAAGCCTGACCCGATGACGGTCGAGGGCGTGCTCGCGCTGGGCGACACCTACGTCTGCTACGCGCTGTCGTTCTTCTGGCTGGGCACCATGTGGGTGAACCTGCACAACGAATGGCAGCAGATCGAGGTCATCAACAAGCGCGTCGTATGGCTGGGCGTGATCCTGCTGTTTGTGACCTCATGGATCCCGTACAGCATGAGCGTGGTTACTTCGAACCGCGACAACAAGCTCGCGATGGTGCTCTACGGCTTATCCGTACTGCTGGTTACGATCGCGAATCTGCTACTGTCGATCTCACTGTATCGGTGCC
>DNIP01000192.1:2308-3265 GCA_003499325.1 Oscillospiraceae bacterium | reverse complement strand
TTGGGGTTCGCCTTATGGCTGTCATAGTCCTTGCGGAATACAAAATATCTCATTCTGCCGTCCTTGGAGATGACGGGCAGAGAATTGAGCTTGTGATCCCAGATGATGTCGTTGCACTCGGACAGGGTCGCTCCCTCATAAACGTAAATCAGCTTATCGAAGGGGGTCATGAAGGTCTCGACCTTCTCAGATTTATCCATACGGCTGATACGATAATCACGGCTGGTGACAACGCCGAGGAGCTTTCCGTCGGGCTTGCCGCCCTCGGTCACGGCAAGGGTGCTGTGGCCGGTGCGCTCGGTCAGCTCGATCACGTCCGCCAAGGTCGCGTCGGGGCGGATATTGCTGTCACTCTGGACAAAGCCCGCCTTATAGCTCTTGGCTCTTTTGACCATCGCCGCCTCATCCTCCACGCTCTGGGAGCCGTAGATGAAGCTCACGCCGCCTTGGGTAGCGAGGGCGACGGCGAGCCTGTCGCCGGATACCGCCTGCATGATCGCGGACACGAGCGGGATGTTCATGGTGATCGCGCTCTCTTCCCCTTTCTTGTACTTGACGAGAGGGGTTTTCAGGGTAACATTCGCGGGCACGCACTCCGAGGAGGAGTAGCCCGGGATGAGCAGATATTCATTAAAAGTATGGGCAGGTTCATTGATAAAAGTTGCCATCTTGAATACTTCCTTTCAGCTTATTCATCAGCAGTCTTGCGAGGGGCAAAGCCCTGCGGCAATCTCAACTGATTTAGTATTTTCTTTCCGCCTTGGTCTCGCAGTAAATACAGCGGTAGACCTTATTCTCTTTATCCGTTAAGCGGAACACGTGATCCAGTTCTTGTTCCGTTGTGGTGATACAGCGCGGATTCATGCAGCGGATAACGTTGGTCAGCTCCAGCGGCATATCGATACAGCGCTTGCGCACCAGCTCGCCGTCGCGGATGATGTTGACGGTCGCCTGCGG
>DNIP01000192.1:1925-2187 GCA_003499325.1 Oscillospiraceae bacterium | reverse complement strand
TTCGCCATCTTCTTGGAGGTGACGTTCTTGATGATCGCGACGGAGCAGTCCAAATCATCGAGGTGCAGCAGCTCATACAGCCGCATCCCGCGACCCGCGGTGATGTGGTCGATGACGACGCCGTCACGGATGGAATCGATATTCATATCGTGCCCGCCTCCTTGAGTAGTTTCAGAATCAGCGCCATGCGCATATATTTGCCGTTCGCGACCTGCTTGAAGTAGCAGGCGCGGGGATCGTCGTCGATCGCGACGCTGATCTC
>DNIP01000192.1:0-1802 GCA_003499325.1 Oscillospiraceae bacterium | reverse complement strand
TGCGGCGTGAGGATGTAGCTGTCCTTGAGGCGCAGATAATCCTCCTCATTGAAGAAGCGCTCGCGCTGTACGCGCGTCATATACAGGATATCGAGCTGCGGCATAACGTCCTCGAGGCTCGTCGTCTGCAAATACGGGATTCGTTTGCGCTGGAGGACGTCCTTCTTCACGTAGCTCGGCACTTTTAATTCTTCAGGGGAAATAAGGACAAAGCGTGAGCCTTCATAGCGCGACATCGCGTTGATCAGGGAATGAACGGTTCTGCCGAATTTCAGATCACCACACAGACCGATGGTCAGGTTCTCCATCTTGCCTTTTTCACGGTAGATCGTCAAAAGATCGGCAAGCGTCTGGGTCGGGTGATTATGACCGCCGTCACCGGCGTTGATGACAGGGATCGTCGCCGCTCTTGCCGCTACCATCGCCGCGCCCTCCTTGGGGTGGCGCATCGCGATGATGTCCGCGTAGCAGGACACCGTCTTGGCGGTATCGGCGACGGATTCGCCCTTGGCCGCGGAGCTGTTGTTCGCGGAGGATACCGAGATCACGTTGCCGCCCAGCTCGTACATCGCCGCCTCAAAGCTCAGGCGGGTGCGGGTGGAGGGCTCAAAGAACAGGGTCGCGAGCTTCTTGTGCCGGCAGATCTCCTGATACTTTTCGGGATGGTCGATGATGTCGCAGGCTGTCTGCATGAGCTCCTGCAGCTCTTCGACAGACAGATCGACGATATCGAGAACAGACCTCATGCCTCTCCTCCGATCCAGCTCTCATCAGAGGGATTGTTGTGGAATTTGATGAGTCTTTCGACGTCCTCAGGCCTGATATAGCCGTCCTCGGCGGCGACCTGCGCGATCACGTCGAAGTTGGTCAGGGAGATATTCTTGACGTTGGCGGCAGCAAGACGGTCAAGACCCTTCTGCATGCCGTAGGTGAAGATGGACACGATGCCCAGCACCTCGGCGCCCGCCTCACGGAGCACGTCGACGACCTCGAGCACAGAGCCGCCGGTGGAGATCAGATCCTCGACGACGACGACCTTCTGACCCTTTTCGAGTCTGCCCTCGATCTGGTTCTGTCTGCCGTGATCCTTGTGACCGGAGCGGACATAACCCATCGGCAGACCCATCAGGTGAGCGGTGATCGCCGCGTGAGCGATACCCGCAGTGGAGGTGCCCATCAGCACCTCGACCTCGGGGTAATTCTCCTTGATCAGGCTCGCGAGCCCCTCCTCCACGTCGGTACGGACATCCTTGTCCGACAACGTCAGACGGTTGTCACAATAGACAGGGCTTTTGATGCCGCTCGCCCAGGTGAACGGCTCCTCGGGGCGGAAGAACACCGCCTTTATCTTCAATAAATCCTTAGCGATTTTGATATTCAGTTCCATTAATCATTTTACTCCTTTCTGAGCCTCCCTTTCCCAAGGGAGGTGGGCTCGCCGTAAGGCGAGGTCGGAGGGTTGTCATGTGTATTGTTATGATTAAGCCGTTTGTGTGCAGATATCAACCCTCAGTCACCTGCGGTGACAGCTCCCTTAGAAAAGAGAGCCTTTCACGTTAGCCAACAAATTCATCCACACATCTTCTGTATGCCGCGACGGGATCCTTTGCCGCGGTGATCGGTCTGCCGACAACGATATAATCGGAGCCGATCTCCTTCGCCGCCTTGGGGGTCATCACGCGCTTCTGGTCGCCGATATCGCCGTCCGCAAAACGCACGCCCGGCGTGACGGTCAAGAAGCTGTGTCCGCAGGTATCATGCACCTTGCCCGCCTCGAGCGGAGAGCATACCACGCCGTCAAG
>DNIP01000021.1:22380-40120 GCA_003499325.1 Oscillospiraceae bacterium | reverse complement strand
CGGTCGTAGATAACGATGGTATCGTTCAGTGAGTAACCGATGATCATCAGGACAACTGCGATGAAGTTCGAGTCGATCGGCATGCGGAAGATGACGTACATAAAGTAGATCATCGCCACATCGTGGAACAGCGCTACGAGCGCCATCACACCTGCGGACAGACCGCCGATACGCTTGAATCGGATGGTAACGTAGATGACCATCAGCACGGAAGCGATCGCAACCGCGGTCAGACACTTGAGGAGGAACTTCAGACCCATTGCCGCCTCGACCGAGGAGTTCTCCTTATACTGGAAGTTGTTATCAGGGAACTTCTCCTCCAGCGCAGTGGTGATGCCCTGGATAACGTCGGACTGGATGCTCTCGTTACCGGAGAACTGGATGGATACGGCATACGCGTCAGCATTTTCCTCATTATTCATGATATCCTTAGTGATGGTGAAGGATACCTGATGCTCGGGAGTTGCGGTCTGGATCGCATCCTTGAGCGCTTCCTGATCGATCTCGCCGGTGAAGGAATAGTTAACGATGGTACCACCCTTGAACTGGATGTCGAGGGTGACGCCGAAAATGATATTGCAGATAAGACCGATGGCGATGATCGCGAGCGAAATGCCGAAGAAGATCTTACTTTTACCGATAAAGTTTAAATCTTTTTTCATTTACGCGCACCTCCAAACAGCCATTCTTTGCGCAGGAACTTCACGCCGGAAATGCTCTTGAGCATGACGCGGGAGAGCCATACGCCCATGATAAAGTTAGAGATAACACCCATCAAGAGGGTATAACCGAATGCGTAGATGGTACCGGTGGTGGACTCGCCGAAGATCCAGGAGAGGATGTTGGACGGGCCGAATACCAGCATCAGGATGACGGATACGATAACGATGGTCATGTTACCGTCGATGATCGC
Organism: Oscillospiraceae bacterium; assembly: GCA_003499325.1. Taxonomy (GTDB): domain Bacteria; phylum Bacillota; class Clostridia; order Oscillospirales; family Acutalibacteraceae; genus Ruminococcoides. The sequence goes on along the minus strand of DNIP01000021.1, from coordinate 39,207 downwards.
GGTAAGGGAGTTCTTGGTACCCTTTTCGATCGCGCTGTCAAGCGTCTTGCCGGCGCGGAATTCTTCCTTGATACGCTCGGCGGTGATAATGTTCGCGTCAACACCCATACCGACAGACAGGATCAAGCCGGCGATACCGGGCAGGGTCATGGTAAAGGAATTGAACGCGCCGAAGTAACGGGTGATTGCGGCAACCGCCAGCGCCATCTGACCGACGAGCGCGATAACGGCGACAAAGCCGGGTACACGATACTTGATGATCATAAACAAAGCGATCAGCGCAAACGCGATGATACCGGCATAGCCCATCGCAGTCAGGGAGTTCTGACCCAGTGTGGGGCTGATACCGCTGTAGGAAGCAGCCTCCAGAGAGAAGGGCAGCGCACCGCCGTTGATCTGGTTCGCAAGCTTGGTGGCGGACTCAGCGTCAAAGTTACCGGAGATCTGCGCATGACCGTCAGAGATCACGCTCTGTACGGTAGGATTGGACAGCTGGGTTTCATCCATATAGATGCCGATCTGCTGGTTCAGATACTGAGTAGTGATATCCGCAAAGGTCTTTGCGCCCTCGGAGTTGAGCTCGAGCTGAACGATATACTGACCGGCAGAGCTCTGGGACTGGTCGATACCGGCAGTCGCCTTCTCTACGGCAGAGCCGTCCATGACGGTCTCACCGCTCGGGTTGCGGAAGGTCAGCTTCGCGGTAGCCGCGAGCTCGTTGACCGCGCTGACCGGGTCGAACGTGGTATCATCCTCTTTCCACGGGAAACGGACGATGATACGGTCGGAGCCGTAGTCGGCGTAAATCTCATAGTCGGTGATACCGTTAGAGACCATACGTGTTTCAATGATCGATTTCGCAGAGTCTAACTGCTCATCCGTGGCGTCGATATCTTCTGCGGGCTTAAAGGTAGCCTCTACACCGCCGCGGATGTCGATTCCCCATCTGATGTCGCTGATACCCTTGACAGCCGTCTTTTGGATATCGCCCTCATAGTATTTGATTCCGGCAAACGCCGTGAACGCAAATGCGATGATGAGGATCGCGACAATGAAGAATACAGGCTTAGAAATTCTTTTCATGCCTTGGACCTCCATGTTTTTTGGTTCTTCTTTCGGATTTTCAACCGTACTGAGTGCATATGGCGCTAAAGTACCAATATAAAAATCCACAATAACAGATTAATTATACAGACTTACAAATGAAAAGTCAATAAAACTTTTGCAAGAATTTCAAGTTTTCATAGTTCTTTTGGAGAAGAAAGAGCCATTTTGATTCTTATTTGGAATTAAGATTGTGCTAAAATTCCAACAAAGAAATATTGTCTGCGGTTCATATTCGGAACCGAAATGGTGTTTTCGACATCTTGCAAGGAAAATTATACTTATATTTCTAATTTAGAATTATAAGTGCGATTCCACTCTCTTCTCCCCCACATTTTCAGGATGAAACTAACCACTTTTTTCGGAAACACTCCCGATCAGGCGTCAAAAAACCGCCCTCATCGAGAGCGGTTAAACGTGATCTGTTGCTTTTTCTTTTTTCTTTAACGCCGCGTTATACGCTTCAAATTCCTTATCAGACATTGCGCGGATCTTTTGAGCGTTCTCCGGCATTTTTCTGTCATCACAGATATAGTCGTTTGTCATGTTTCCCTCCTATAGAATTCTATAGATAAAACCATATTCTTGACATAAATCATCTAATGCTTTTTAGATTGAGGGAGGAATCGTTCAATTCTTTGGCAAATTCTCTTGAATGTTTTTAGACATTTCTCTTTGCGTACAGGATAATCAAACAATTCCATCACCTTCCCACTATCAAAATAAGTATCGTGTTAACAAAAAGAGCTGTTACGGATTCCGCAACAGCTCTCGGTGGCTTTTATTCAGCGTTCAGCTTTTCGAGCGCGGCAATGCGCGCGCACAAACAGAAAATATCCATCGCGCTCGAGAGATCCTCCAGGCTCGGGAACGACGGAGCGATACGGATGTTGCTGTCGTGCGGATCGTTGCCATAAGGATAGGTCGCGCCGGCACCGGTCAGATTAACCCCTGCATCCTTGCACAGGGCTACAACGCGCTTTGCGGTGCCGTCGAGCACATCGACAGAGACAAAGTAGCCGCCGCGCGGACGGTTGTAACGAATAATACCGAGCTCGTCAAGGTTCTCGCCGAGCTTGTTGAGCACGATCTCAAAGCGCGGACGCAGGATCTCGGCGTGCTTCTTCATATGTGCCTTCATACCCTCGATATCGCCGAAGAAGCGCACATGGCGCAGCATATTCAGCTTATCGAAGCCGATAGTTTGATATTTGTATTTTTCCTTGATGACCGCCATATTGTTCGCGGAAGCCGCCATCGCCGCTACGCCGGAGCCCGGGAAGGTGATCTTGGAGGTCGAGCAAAATTCGATCGGCATATCAATGTTGCCGGTTTTCTCGCATTCCTCAAAGATGTTGAGGATCTCGTCATGCTCGTCGGTCAGATCATGGATGCAGTAGGCGTTGTCCCACATCAGGCGGAAATCCGCCGCGGCAGGCTGCAGCGCCGCGATACGGCGCACGACCTCGTCGGAGTAGGAGATACCTGTGGGGTTCGAATACTTTGGCACGCACCACATACCCTTAACGGTGGGATCCTTGACCAGCTCCTCGACCAAATCCATATCGGGGCCGTTTTCATCCATCGGCACGGGGATCATCTGAAAACCGAAATACTCGGTCACGCCGAAATGACGATCATAGCCCGGTACGGGGCAGAGGAACTTGCGGTCGGGCACGAGCGCCCATGCGGGTGTACCGCCGGTGACGGGATGGTTCATAAACAAAGCGATGGTGTCGAACATCATGTTCAGCGAGGAGTTGCCCCCCACCATGACCATGTCGGGGGTCACGCCCATGACGTCCGCCATCAGCTTCTTGCACTCGGGGATACCGTCCATCACGCCGTAGTTACAGCAGTCAGCGCCGTCCTCGGCACGACAGTCAGCTTCCGAATTCAGGATGTCCAGCATCTTTACGGACAAATTAATCTGATCGGGACTGGGCACGCCGCGCGCCATATTCAATGTAATATTCTTTTCTTTGATTTGGTTAAATTCTTCCCATAATGCTGAAAGCTCAGCGTCGCGCTGTTCTCTCGAATAATCTTGATACTTCATCTTGCACATTTCCTTCTCTGAGATTGCAATTTTTCTAAATTATGCTCTTATATAATATACCAAAAGGAGTTCTTTTGCAACACTTTTATTAAATTCCTGCAAAATTATTTAATTGCACGACCGTTCCTATCCTCAAAGCTCCTCTCTCCTCACGAAATTAAGAAGGCTCCCCTGCCGTATGACAAGAGAGCCTTTTGAAAAGCATTATTTATAATAGTTATAGCTGTAATTGTTGCGATAACGGAATTTGTTGTAGCCGTAGCCCCTGGAGCGCATCTCACAGCCTACCTTAAGGAAGCCGAGCACCTTGGTATCGGCGAGCTTGATGCTCTGCAGCGCGCGCTCGATATCACCGTGGCTGGTAACCTTCTCGCGCACGACCATGACATAGCCGCCGACAAAATCCTTTAACAACAGCGTATCGGTCACGACGCCCAGCGGAGGCGTATCCATGATAACATAGTCGTACTCCTCCTTCGCTTTCTTGATCAACTCCGCAAAGTACGGAGAAGCCAGCAGCTCGGAGGGATTGGGAGGGATCGCGCCGGAGGTCAGGACGTCCAGGTTCGCGACCGCGTCACGGTGAACGGCTGTCTGGAATTCGCCAAACTGACCGATGATATCCGACAAGCCGGTATCATTCTTGAGCTTTAACAGATTATGCAGATTCGGGCGGCGCAGGTCGGTATCGATCAACAGCACATGCTTGCCCATCTTTGCAAAGGAAATCGCGAGGTTGACGGTGGCGGTACTCTTACCCTCGCCCTTGCTCCAGGAGGTGACCGCAACACAATTGCTTTCCTGAGCAGTGAGCGAGAATACCAGATTGGTACGCGCGATCTTGTAGCCTTCTACAATCGCAAACTTGGAGTCGGAGGTCAGGACGTTCTTTGACTTTTCAACGTTTGCCGCGTTCTCGTTATTATTGTTCTTCTTGGTATTGATCAGCTTCATTTCTTCTTGCCACGCCCTTCCGTTTCAAAGTCAACGATCTCCGCGAATACGGGAATATCATACATCTTGTACAGATCATCGCCGGGCTTGATGGTTGTATCAATAATCTCAATCAGGAAGGAGATCACCAGCGATACTACCAGTCCTATTAACAAGCCAATCAAAACAAATCTCATTTTATTGGGAGAGGAGGGAGCAGAGGGAACGCCCGCTTCTTCAACCAAATCAACCTTACCGGCGTCGCCGAAATACTTTTTGAAGACCTGCGGCGCGGTATTCGCGACAAGATTCGCTATATTCGCCGCAGTGTGGGGATCCGATGAGGTAGAAGTAATGCGCAGAAAGTAAGAATTCTCAACGACGCTGATACTGACCGAAGCGCCACTTATAATGCTCTTCATATCAGGGTCAACGGTGAACAGCGTCGAGCAGGTATTCGCCAGCATCTGGGACGATGTAATGTCGCTGGTGTTGACCTTCTCATCGCCCACTGTCGTATTCTTGTTAGACGCGTTGATATCGCCAAAAGAATTACCGTTCTGTACCAGGATCAGTGAACTGGTAGAATACATCGGCGTCACAAAATAGGTCACATAGAGGAACGCCAGCAAGCCGCCTAAAAGCGTTACGATAATGATTAGCTTGATATGCTGCAGAAAAATATTCAGCAGATCAGCAATCGTAATCTGTTTCTTCATAAAATCCTCCTGTCGGATGATAGTAGCGCACACGATCGCGCCGAAAATGTCTATCGATCGCCTGCAAAGGGGATACTCCCCTAGTTAATCATTTTATATTATATAACAAAGCCTATGATTATTATTCTTATTTAGAATTATGCAAAAGATAATTTTCTAATTCGACAAAATGCATGATCCATATTGGATGATGCAACAGAATATTCGACAACAAAAAACAGCCCTTCTGCATGGCAAAAAGGCTGTTGAGCTCATATTGTATTGATCAAAGAACGCTGAGCAGAACGCCTGCAGCGACCGCGGAGCCGATAACGCCCGCGACGTTCGGACCCATGGCGTGCATCAAGAGGAAGTTGCCGGGATTCTCCTCCTGTCCGACCTTGTTGGCGACACGCGCCGCCATCGGGACAGCCGATACGCCCGCCGAGCCAATCAGCGGATTGACCTTGCCGCCGGAGAATTGATACATCAGCTTGCCGAACAGCACGCCGCACGCGGTGCCCATGCAGAACGCCAACAGACCGAGTGCGATGATACCGAGGGTCTTCGGGGTAAGAAAGACGGTACCTGTCGCGGTAGCGCCGACCGTCACACCCAGGAAGATGGTGATAATGTTCATCAGCTCATTCTGCGCTGTCTTGCTGATACGCTCGACCACGCCGCTCTCCTTAAAGAGGTTGCCGAGCATCAGCATACCGATCAGCGGAGCCGCGGAGGGCAAAACGATCGCGCAGATGATGACAACGATGATCGGGAAGATGATCTTCTCGAGCTTGGAGACGGGACGGAGCTGATCCATCACGACAGCGCGCTCCTTCTTGGTGGTGAGCAGCTTCATGATGGGCGGCTGGATGATCGGTACCAGCGCCATATAGGAATACGCCGCAACCGCGATCGGGCCGAGCAATTCGGGAGCTAATTTTGAGGTGACATAGATCGCCGTGGGGCCGTCCGCACCGCCGATGATGCCGATCGCACCCGCCTGCGAGGGAGTAAAGCCCAAGAAGATCGCGCCGATGAAGGTGATGAAAATGCCGATCTGAGCGGCGGCGCCGAGGATAAAGCTCTTCGGGTTGGCGATCAGCGGGCCGAAGTCGGTCATACAGCCAATGCCGAGGAAGATCAGCGGCGGATAGATACCGAGCTTGACGCCCTGATACAGATAATACAGCAAACCGCCGTAGGTGGGATCCTCATAAAAGATCTTGCCGCCGATCTCCCGTATCACGTGCCCTTTGGCGGCGGGATCATCTATGGAGGCGATCTCGACCAGATTGATCTGCGGCACTCCCATGATATCGGGGTACAGGTTAACGAGCAGCATGCCGAAGGCGATCGGCAGGAGCAGGAGCGGTTCGTACTGCTTTTTGATAGCCAGATACAACAGTACGCAGGCTACCGCTATCATCACATAGTTTTGCCAAGTCAACTGCATGAAGCCCGACGACTCCCACAGTCCCTTGAGCGCATCTAAAAATCCTTGTAATATTTGCATGTTTTTCCTCCAAGGACAGAGCGTTTTCACTTCTGTCCGATCTGTGATATGCGCAAGCGCTTTGACAAGCCGTAAGCCACAGCCTATCAAGAAAAGTCATTTAAAACGGTCTGACGTTATCCGAGATACCGGCATTCCGCCACGCGTTGGTGCGGGAGGGCGCTTTGCGAATGCTTTTGATCCGAATATTCTTCGGCGAATACATCGAATAGACCGCGGCGGAGATCACGGCGATCAGCTCGTCGTTATCCTCTTCCTCGCTCTCTTGTGCCACAGGCAAATCGTCCTCAGGCTCACGCTCCGCCTTCGGCAGATCGGCATTGCGTGTGATCTTCTTCATCTGATGTCTGTTCTGAACCTTGTAGACAGCCGTGCCGTAGGCTTTGATGATGCCGATCAGCGCCAGCAGCACCGCGAATACCACGGCGAAACCCGTCAACAGGATCGTCAGTGACAATGTAATTTTTTCACCCATATTTCGGCCTCCCGATGTGTGCAGTGAGATACAGCGACCGTATTCTCACGATAGAATCGTTCGATATGACCACATGCTATCCCATATTATTCTATGTTACAGTATACATCATCCGAAAAGGAATTTCAACCATTAATTTTTCTGAATTGGACAGATTTTGCATATTGTCAAAAAACGCGAAAGGCTTCCCCGAAAGGAAGCCTTTTATTGACAATTTTTTCTTTTACAGAATAATACAGATCAAACCGTTACAGCCGTCGTTGATGATCTTCTCCACCGTCTCCCCTATTTTCAGCCGTGCTTTTTCGGGCATGCGGCAGAGCTTGTTGTTCAGCCCCTCGCCGACCAAGTCGCTTACGGACTTGCCGAAAATGTTGCTGTCCCAGATCTTGGCGGGGCTTTCCTCAAACTCTTTGAGCAGATAGGTCACGAGCTCCTCGCTCTGCTGCTCCGAGCCGACGATCGGCGTCACCTCGGCGGTGGTACGCACGCGCATCATGTGCACGGACGGAGCGCTCGCCTTAAGGCGGATGCCGTACTTGCCGCTTTGGCGCACGATCTCGGGCTCCTCCAAGCTCAGCTCTTCCATCGTCGGCATCACGATGCCGTAGCCGCTCTCCAGCACATCCTCATACGCCTTGCCGATACGGTCGTAGTTGCTCTTGGATTTTGCCAGCTCACAAATACACTCCATGAGCTCGCGCTCGTTATGGATATCGATACCGCTTTTCTCGGTCAAAATCCGATAGAACAGCTCGGGGCGCAGCCGCACCGTGATATCCGCCCTGCCTGTACCCAGATCCATCGAGCGCAGCTCTGCGCCGTCGATGTTCTCGTTGTCGCTCAGGCTCTGCACCGCGTCCTGCACCTCGCGGATCTTTGCGATCCCCTTTGCCGTATCGCGGATCGAGCCGAACACATCCGCGCGCAGCCAGTTATCCCGACTGAGTCCCCTGAGCCACTCTGGCATCTCCACATGGATCTCGCGGATCGGGAACTCAAACAGTAGGGTCGCCAGGATCGCCTTGACGGTGGTTTCATCCATCATCGCGCAATCGACGGGAACGGTCGGAGCGCCGTATTTTTGGCTCAGATTCGCCGCCAGTGCAGAGGAGGACGCGCTCTCGGGAGCGGTCGTATTCAGCAAAATGATAAAGGGCTTGCCCGCGGCGGTCAGCTCCGCCGCTACTCGTTCCTCGGCGCTCACATAATCCTCGCGGTCGATATCGCCGATCGAGCCGTCGGTGGTAACCATCACGCCGATGGTGCTGTGGTCGGTGATGACCTTCTTCGTGCCCAGCTCCGCCGCCTGACGGAACGGCATCTCATTCTCGCTCCACGGCGTATGCACCATGCGCTCGCCGTCGTCCTCGATATAACCCATCGCGCTTTCTACGATATATCCGACGCAGTCGATCATCCGCACGCTCAGCCGCGCGTTATCCTCAAGGTTGATCGGCACGGCATTCTCGGGCACAAACTTAGGCTCAGTGGTCATGATCGTCCGTCCCGCGGCGCTCTGCGGCAGTTCATCGAGCGCGCGCTCACGCAGATGGTCGTCCTTGATACGCGGCAGTACCAGCGTATCCATAAACCGTTTGATAAAGGTCGATTTGCCCGTCCGCACGGGTCCGACCACGCCGATATAGATATTGCCGCCGGTGCGGTTCTCTATATCCTTATAAATACTTCTCTCTTCCATGATATCCTCCGTTACTGTTGATACTATTGTATATGTGACTGAGCAATCAGATATGACGGAGCCTATCAGGCAGTCGGTATCATCAGCATCATTCCCGCGCCGATCGTCTCACCGTCGAGGTCGTTTTCAGCGATGATATCCGCGGGTCGGGAGCAAAACCGCTTGGCGATATCCCACACCCGATCGCCGTCGTCGGCGTAATACAAGATCAGCGTGCTGTCCTGCGTTTTTTTCGGCGCGTCATCATCGGCGCTCACACTGCTGACTGCGGCGCAGCTCATTCGTTTGCACACCGTCAGGCGATAGCACATCTCCGCGCGCAGCTCGATATTGCGGCTGTCCTTGAGCCGATAGCTCAGGCTGTCCGCGGCGGCACGCAGGCGCAGAACCTCCGTACTGCCCTGTGTATCGGGACAATAGCTGAACTCCGCGTCACGCTCGACATAGCGCGTCTCACCCTCCTGATCCTCAAAGTAGATCCCGACCGTCATCCTCGCGGTGATCGTCACCTTATCATCGGCGGCGGTGCAGGATGCGGTCAGCTTCTCACAGTGGACGTCGAGGATCTTTCCGATCTCTTCCTCCAAGCCGATCGTCGCCTTACCCGTATCGGTAAAGCTGCGGCAGAGGATATCGCTGCAGCAGGAGAAGGGCTCGGTCTGCACCTGTGCGTCCTTTTCGGTGGAGAATGCGTCCGAGAGAACCTCGATCTCACAGCTTGCGTAGCATAGCGTATTGAAGCAGAGCTTTGCGTCCAGCGACAGCACCGACGAGCCGTCGAGCGCGTCATCCGACAGGTGCACATCACTGCTCATCACGCTCAGCTCGCCATCGATCACGGCATTTTCATCCACGCCCTCGCAGTCGACAACGCGCGAGATCGGCAGGCTGTAGGACATACACTCGAGCTCAGGCTCCTCGATCCCCGAAAGGTACATCAAGTCGAGCTTTAGCTCCGCGTTGACCATGATCTTGTTCTGGATCGCCTTCATGTCCGTGATCCGAGCGGACAGGCGGTGGCTGATCAGCGTGTTGATATCGCTCTTGCCGCTGACGGAGATATCCTCCTGCACCGAGAAGCTCTCTGAGCTCATGCCGCAGAGGGTCGAGACCGAGAGCGTATCGCTCTTCGTCTGCAATTCATCGCCGTCGTCATAGGCATAGTACGGCTGGTCATCCCTGACCGCGATCCTCACGCTGAGCGAGAACGCGCCGTGCAGGCTCAGCTTGCGCGGACTGAGAGCGCGGCAGTTCAGGTATTCGGGCTTTGCGTCGACATAGACCACATGGTCCGGGGCTTCTCCCTTGATGGGCAGGCTTTCCGAGAACGGCGTACGGTATTCGTACACGCGGATCATGCGGTCGCCGTCGAGATACACCACGCGCACACATGAGCTACCCTCGATGGTCAGCCGATCGCCGCTTACATTGGTCATGTTGATCTCGGGGATCAGGGTGCAGGACAGGATCTTCTCGATATCGGGACAGTAATCGGGCAGGCTGAGATCGACATCGACCGCCTGCTCCGTGACCGTATCCGCCGCATATCGTAACCGTGAAATCGTTTTCTTCGTCAGATGATATTCCATTATTTCTCTCCTTATTCACTGAGTATGATACAGTTTATGAGGAGCCTTTTACAAATATGATTTCAGGCAAAAAGAAAAAGCACCGAAAAACGGTGCTTCTTTCCTCATATTCAATTCAAACGCGGAGGTTCATCGGACAGAGCTGCGCCCTGCGCTATTACTCGCCGTCATCCTCGTCATCATTCTTCTTGTGCGTATTGCGGATGACGACCACCACGCCCACTAGGGTGACGATGACGCAGGCGATCGCGATATAGCTGGACACCTGACCGAAGACCTTCTCGGACAGGAGCAGCGAGATGCCCATCAGCAGAATGCTGATCGCCAACAGCGCAATCAACACGATCAATACGGTGAAGTTCTTTTTTTCCATGATTTACTCCATTTCATCAACAGCGTCGGCAATAGCGGAAAAGTTTTCAAGAGTCAATCTTTCGGCGCGGGCGTTTTCCTCCACGCCCGCTGATTCCAGTATAGCACGAACCGCGCTCTTGTCAAGAGAAAGTGAGGAGGAAAGTGAGTTGAGCACGGTTTTTCTGCGCTGGGCAAAGGCTCCCTTGATCACCGCGAAAAAGGTTGTTTCATTCTTCGGGCGAACAGTAGGCTCATGCAGGATGAGCTGAATCACTGCCGAATCCACCTTGGGCGCAGGCATAAACGACCCTGCCGACACATGGAACAGCAGCGCGGGGTCACAGTAGTAGCGCACTGCCGCCGTGATGGCGGAGCTGTCGCGCGTACCGGGCTGCGCGCATAAACGCACCGCCGCCTCCTTTTGCACCATGACGGTGACGGAGCGGATCGGCAGCTTGTCCTCGAGCAGCTTCATGATCACGGGAGAGGTGATATAATACGGCAGGTTGGCGCATACCACCACCTCCATGCCGTCGAATTCTTCTTTGATCAAGTTGTGCAGATCGAGCTCCAAAACATCGGCGTTGACGACCTTGAGGTTGTCGAATTCGCCGAGGGTCTCTTCCAGCACAGGGAGCAGTCGCTTGTCAAGCTCGACCGCGACCACCTTATCCGCACGCTGTAACAGCTCACGAGTCAGCACGCCGATCCCGGGGCCGATCTCGATCACGCCGACGGGCGCGTCCGATCTCACGCTCTCAACCGCGGCGTCCGCCATGCGCGGACACACCGACGGGTTGATCAAAAAATTCTGTCCCAACGCCTTGGAGAAGGTGAACCCGTGGCGGCTGAGCAGCTCCCGGATCACGTTTATATCTGTAAGTCTTTCCATGCGAGTGTACGCAATCCTTTCGGATACTTATTCTTTAAATGACCGTTGACCGCCTTGCCCAGTCCCAGCGTCACGCCGTTGACCGTCGCAACGCCCCAGCCGTTGATCCAGCTGTCGATCTCCAGCTCCTCGCCGCTGATATACCGCGCGGCGGCAACGTCCTCACAGCTCATGATCAGCCTGCGCTTGAAGTCGTAAGGGGTCAGCGAGGTAGCGAGGTTGTGATGCGGCTCGATGCGGTTCTTTTTGAAATCGCCCAGCTTCACTCCCGCGCGCAGGATGTTCATGCCCTCGAGATCGGGCAGCAGTTCCACGTCAGGCAGGTTCAAAATGCGATCGTCGATCACGTGATAATGTCGGAAAGAGGGATTGCGCAGGATATCGCACACGAACCTTTCGATTGCGACGCGCTCCTCTTTCGGCGGTTCAAAGTAGGAGAACATTTTTCCTTTATATTGCTTGCCTTTTGTCTTGCGAAACTTGGCGACAAAATGTCCCTCGCCGCCGTGGAACGGATAGATGCGGATCGCGTGCTCCAACGTTGGCGTACCGAAGCGGCAGCCTGTGTCGATCAGCTCGAACTCAGGGTGTTCTTCCAGAAAATGCCGTACCACACCCTCGTTCTCATCCGGTGAGAAGGTGCAGGTGGAATAGACCATCACGCCCCCGGGCTTGACTGCCGCGGCGGCGGAATGGATGATCGCCTTCTGGCGCTCGGCACAGGACAGGCTGTGCTCCACCGACCACTCATAGATCGCCTCTTTATCCTTGCGAAACATGCCCTCGCCCGAGCAGGGAGCGTCAACCAGCACCTTGTCGAAGAAGCCTTCCAGCCGATCGCACAGCACATCGGGCTTCATATTGGACACGACGGCGTTCTTGACGCCCATGCGCTCGATATTCGACAAAAGGATATGCGCGCGCGGACGGACGATCTCATTCGCCCATAACAATCCGGTACCGTTGAGATCGGCGGCGATCTGGGTGCTCTTGCCGCCGGGCGCGGCACACAGGTCGAGCACCTTGTCGCCCGGCTCGACACGGAGCGCCGTCACAGCGGACATCGCCGAGGGCTCCTGCACATAGAACGCGCCCGCATGATGCAGCGGGTGCTTGCCGAGCTTCTCCACATCCACATAATATCCCGTCGAGGCAAAGGGCGTCTGCTCCCCCGCAAAGGGCAAGAGCGGCAGCAGCTCCTCGGGCTGGATCTTCAGCGTATTGACGCGGATCGCCTTGAACGCGGGCTTGTCCACCGTCTCCAGAAAACGGTCATAGTCCTCGCCGAGGACGGCTTTCATCCGATCAAAATAATCATTCATTTTCATAATAAATCGCCTCTTTTCGGGGATAATAACGACGTGTATAAAGGAGGTGTCAGCATGAGCAAGTCAAAGAAGAACACAAAGAACAACTCTCAGAACAACGCGCAGAACGCCACAAACAACATGAGCTACGCGACCGATAAAAAGTCTACCAACGCCACCGACTGCAAAGAGAACCGTTCCGAGAACAAGAACGAGAGCAATTGTCAGTGATCACAGGGCACGCAGCCGCGTGCTCTACATAATCAGCAAACAAAATAATTCCTCATTCCTGATTTCTCATGGATCATCAGTATCCCAATTCCTCGCCGACGAGGATGACCTTAAGTCTGTCCTTGTGGCGCTGGCGGGCGGAGATCACATAGTTACAGCAGATGCGTTCGGGGCTCATACAGCCATCGCACATATAGGTAGCGTCGTTGCCCATCGCGAGGCACTCGCCCTCATTCGCGCAGTAGGTCTTGCAGCCCAGCCGCTTGGTATTCTGCGGCGCGGCTATACTCTTAAGGCGCATGACTGCCTCGTCCAGATCCTTGACGAGCTTGTTAATGCCGCAGATGAATACGACCTGCTTGGGACCGTAGAGGATCGCAGAGACGCGGTTGGAGTTGCCGTCAACGTTATACAGCAGGCCGCCCTCGGTGACCGCGTTCGCGCTCGCGAGATAGGTATCGGCAAAATACGCCTTGCGATAGATCTCCTCCACCTCCTCGGGGGTCTGCGCCTTGGAGCGGTCGAGATAGTGGTAATCGCCGCTGTTGAGCATATCGATCACGCCACATTCGCCGAGGGTCACGGAGCCGCCGTGGGTGACGGTCTCGCCCTCGTTCATCAGGGTTTTGAGGAGCGGGACGACCTCCTCCTTGGTCTCGACATAATATGCCGCCATCTGGTTGGCGCGCAGTCTTTCCATTGTTTTTTCAATTCTTTTCATCATTTTTTCTTCCATTTTTTCCCTCCGTCTTACATAGTCATCAAGCCCTCAGTCGTGTCATCCTGAGCATTGCGAAGGATCTTCACGCGCTGATTCACAGGATTCTTCGAGCAAGCTCTCAGAATGACATTTCACAGCGCTTCTGCGACCTTAAGCCGTGTGTTATCTTGTATTATAACACACGGCTGTCTTTGTTTGCAACACCTATATCCGATAATCTGTCAACGAAAATCGGCATTGCTCTATCCTTTATACATCCACGAACGGCACGCCCAAAATCTGCGCAATACTCTGCGCCAGATTCCTGCCGATCGCGCCGATATTCTCCTGGATCCACTCCGCGTCGGCGAGGTTGTCATGATAGGCGGTCTCGATCAATACGGCGGGCGCCTTGGTGCGCCTGAGCTCGGCGAGAGAGGCGGAAGCGACCGTCTTGACCTTATCGGGCAACGGATAGATATTGCGGTAATTCTCGGCGATGATCTCGGCGGCGCGTTTGCCTTTGGCACTGGCGGGATAATAATAGACGTCCGTGCCGCGCACGGTGCCGCTGTTCTGCGCACCGGCGGCGTTCGAATGGATCGCCAGATGCAGGTCGTAGTTCCCCGCATTGCTTTGTGCGATCGCCTGACTGAGCGTCTGGCTCGGTGAATTGCGTGCATACATGATCCCCGACGCGCGCAGATACGGCTCGATCGCATCGGCGACCAGATTCATGTAATACTCCTCGTTCCCGCCGTTGACATACGGGTTCCACTCCTGTAAGGAAGGGCTCAAAAATACGGATGGCATAACATCAACTCCTCATCAAATCAGTCTCCCCGTAAGGGAAGCGCTATGCGGTATCTTACCCACAAAAATAATATGGGGGAAAAGCTCGTATTATTCCAAAAAGGAAATTTATTCCGTTGGTTGTGTGCTATCATTTGCCTAACCGAATATTCTATTATATATTTGAAGGAGGAAACAATTATGACAAAATGGGTATGCCCCGTATGTGGTTATGTTCACGAGGGAGATACTCCCCCCGAAAAGTGCCCGGTATGTAAGGTGCCCGGCGAGAAATTCAACAAGCTCGATGATGAAGCAGGCTTTGCCTGTGAGCATGTAGTCGGTATCGCAAAGGATGTCGCCGAGGATATCAAGGCAGATCTGCGCTCCAACTTTGAGGGCGAATGCAGCGAGGTCGGTATGTATCTGGCGATGGCAAGAGTTGCCGACAGAGAGGGTTATCCCGAGGTATCCGCCGCTTTCACCAAGTATGCGTTTGAAGAGGCTGAGCATGCCGCTAAATTTGCGGAGCTCTTGGGTGAAGTGCTGACCGACAGCACCAAGAAAAACCTCGAGATGCGTGTAGAAGCTGAGACAGGCGCTTGTGCCGGTAAGCTGGATCTCGCAAAGCGTGCCAAGGCTGCCGATCTCGACGCGATCCATGACACTGTTCATGAGATGGCAAAGGACGAGGCGCGCCACGGCGCAGGCTTCAAGGGTCTTTTGAAGAGATACTTCGGCTAAGTCACGCGTGACTTTTGCCGACACGCTATACTGCCGAAGCGGCATCAAAGTCGGATCAACAATCAACCGCTTTTGAGGGAAGGGAACTATCCTTTCCCTCTTTTTCATTTGTTATACTAAGTATTATTGCTACTTATTATTACATCTTCTTGTTACCATGTTGTTGTTGACTTTCCGTGCCGTTCGTTTTATAATCAAATTGATCTCATAAAAGCTTTTGAGATTATCGAAGGCTCCCGTAGCTTTGATCTGTGTGAACACGCCCATAAGGGCGGCATAGAAACAGCTCGGTACGATAAGGCTCAAAATTCTTTTAGAGAAAATCGGCTCATCACAACAAATCAAGACACAGAAAGGAAATGGAAATGGCTCAGAACAACAATCAGCGCGAAGCGCTCGTAACCAATTTCACCTTAGTGAAATTCATCTTCTTGGGTATCATCACCCTCGGCATCTACCCCATCGTCATCATGAGCAAGATCTCGGTATACATCAATATCATCGCCGGCCGCTATGACGGCAAAAAGACGATGCACTATTGCCTGGTATGCTTCCTCTTCTCATGGCTGACCCTCGGCATCGTTCCGCTCGTATGGTACCACAGACTCAGCGCCCGTATCGGCGACGAGCTCAACCGCAGAAACATTGCCTATGATTTCGGCGCAAAGACCTTCTGGCTGTGGAATGTTCTGGGCTCGCTCATCATTTGCGGTCCGTTCATCTACACCCACAAGCTGCTGACCTCCATGAACATGCTCGCGGATGATTACAACGCCCGCGGCTGATAGTACATGATCATATAATCGCTGCTCCCCCTCATCCAATCGGACGAGGGGGATTTCCTTTTTGAATATCATAGTACCATGCCTCAAGGAAGCGCGTCACCTCCGTTGAGTTTGTTAAAAAAATAACAATATGTCTATAAACATCAAAAATACCCCTTTTTCTTTGGTGCAAATGCAAATTGAATCCACCCTTTGCATATGCTATACTTACAATAAGAAGAATGAGCTCAGGCTCCTTCTTCGATTGTGTGCAAAAAAGTATTTTCCTGTATGGGAGGAATGACAATGGATAAAGAAAAATATCTCGTAGACAGCGTTGAAGCGCTGGAAAAGAAGATCGGCGAAGTCAGAAAGGCGCAGGAGCGCTTCAGCACCTACTCGCAGGAGCAGGTCGACGCGATCTTCAAAGCGGCGGCGATCGCGGCGAACAAGGCGCGGCTGTCGCTGGCAAAGGACGCGGTCACCGAGACCGGCATGGGCGTTGTCGAGGACAAGGTCATCAAGAACAATTACGCCTCTGAATACATCTACAACGCCTACAAGGACACTGTAACCTGCGGCGTGATCGAAGAGGACAGCGCAGCGGGCATCGTGCGCGTCGCGGAGCCCATCGGCGTCGTGGCGGCGGTCATCCCGACCACCAACCCGACCTCGACCGCGATCTTCAAGTGCCTGATCTCGCTCAAAACCCGCAACGGCATCATCATCTCCCCTCACCCACGCGCGAAGAAAAGCACCATCGACGCGGCAAAGATCGTCCTCGACGCGGCTGTCAAGGCAGGCGCACCCGAGGATATCATCGCGTGGATCGACATCCCCTCGCTGGATATGACCAACACCCTGATGAAAGAGGCTGACATCATCCTCGCGACAGGCGGCCCCGGCATGGTCAAGGCGGCGTATTCCTCCGGCAAGCCCGCTCTGGGCGTCGGCGCGGGCAACACCC
>DNIP01000021.1:4904-22256 GCA_003499325.1 Oscillospiraceae bacterium | reverse complement strand
TTTGACAACGGTATGATCTGCGCCTCCGAGCAGAGCGTGCACGTACCGTCCTCGATCTATGAGCAGGTCAAGCAGGAGTTCTTGTATCGCGGCTGTTATTTCCTCAAGCCCGACGAGCTGGACAAGGTACGCAAGACCATCATCATCAACGGCTCTCTGAACGCGAAGATCGTCGGTCAGAGCGCCTACAAGATCGCCAAGCTCAGCGGTGTGGACATTCCCGAGAACAGCAAGGTTCTCATCGGCGAGGTAAAGAGCGTGGATCTGAGCGAGGAATTCGCGCATGAGAAGCTCTCCCCCGTGCTGGCGATGTATAAATACGACACCATCGAAGAGGCATTTGACAATGCCGAACAGCTGATCGCGGACGGCGGCTACGGTCACACCTCCTCCATCTTTATCAACGAGCTGACCCGCAAGGATGTGCTCGACGAGTTCATGGAGCGCATGAAGACCTGCCGCATCGTGGTCAACACCCCCTCCTCACACGGCGGTATCGGCGACATCTACAATTTCCGTTTGACGCCCTCGCTGACTTTGGGCTGCGGCTCATGGGGCGGCAACTCGATCTACGAGAACGTCGGCGTCAAGCACCTTTTGAACATCAAAACCGTAGCCAAGAGGAGGAACAATATGCTTTGGTTCAGAGCACCCGAAAAGGTTTATATGAAACAGGGCTGTCTGAGCGTCGCGCTCGACGAGCTGGGCAGCGTGATGAATAAGAAGAAGGCGTTCATCGTCACCGACAGCTTCCTGTATGCCAACGGCTACACCGCGGCTGTCGAGAAAAAGCTCGACGAAATGGGCATTATGCACACCACCTTCAGCGAGGTCGCGCCCGATCCCACCCTCGGCTGCGCCAAGATGGGCGCCAAGATGATGGAGAGCTTTAAGCCCGACGTCATCATCGCCGTCGGCGGCGGTTCTCCGATGGACGCGGCAAAGATCATGTGGGTGCTGTATGAGCATCCCGAGGTCGATTTTGAGGACATGGCGATGCGCTTCATGGACATCCGCAAGCGCGTTTACACCTTCCCGCATATGGGCGACAAGGCGTATTTCATCGCCGTACCCACCTCCGCGGGCACAGGCAGTGAGGTCACGCCGTTCGCGGTCATCACCGATGAGAACAGCGGCATCAAGTATCCGCTCGCGGACTATGAGCTGCTGCCCGATATGGCGATCGTTGACGCGGACATGATGATGGACGCGCCCAAGGGTCTGACCTCCGCCTCGGGTATCGACGCAGTCTCCCACGCGCTCGAGGCATACGCTTCTATTATGGCGACCGACTACACCGACGGTCTGGCACTGCAAGCGCTCAAGGTCATCTTTGAGTATCTGCCCAAGGCATATGAGAGCGCCGTCACAGGCGTGCCGAACAAGGAGGCGCGCGAGAAGATGGCGAACGCCGCTACGATGGCGGGTATGGCATTTGCCAACGCCTTCCTCGGCGTGATGCACTCCATGGCGCACAAGCTCGGCGCCTTCCACCATATCCCCCACGGTGTGGCAAACGCCCTGATGATGAACGAGGTACTCCAGTTCAACGCAAAGGAAGCCCCCACCAAGATGGGTACCTTCCCGCAGTACGATCATCCGCACACCCTGCGCCGATATGCCGAGGTCGCGGAGGCGTTAGGTGTTGACGGCGCAGACGATACCGCAAAGCTCAACGGTCTGCTCGAGAAGATCACCGCCCTCAAGAACGAGATCGGCATCAAGCCGACCATCCGCGACTATGTGCCGGATGAAGAAGCCTTCCTCGCCACCCTCGATGAGATGAGCGAGCAGGCGTTCGACGATCAGTGCACCGGCGCGAATCCGCGTTATCCGCTGATCAGCGAGATCAAGCAGATGTATCTCAACGCCTATTACGGCGAGCATAAAGACGTGTAAGGAGGTATATGATGAGTAATACGAATTATGAGATTTTGGCACAACGATCCAAAAAGGTCATCTATAAAGACGGCGACACCGTCCTCAAGGTATTCGACAGCGATTACAGCAAGGCGGATATCCTCAATGAAGCGCTGAATCAGGCGCGTATCGAAGAGACGGGGCTGAATGTGCCCAAGCTCCTCGAGGTCAGCAAGATCGACGGCAAGTGGGCGATCCGCACCGAGTATATCCCCGGCAAGACGCTCGCTCAGCTGATGGAAGAGAACCCCGACAAGCTCGACGAATACCTCGACCTCTTCGTCAGCATCCAGAAAGAGATCTTCAGCAAAGAGGCGCCCCTGCTCAACAAGATCAAGGATAAATTCAACCGCAAGATCAGTGCGAGCCGCTTTGACGCGACCACCCGCTATGAGCTGCACACCCGTCTGGACAGCATGAAGAATCACAAGAAGATTTGTCACGGCGATTTCACCCCGAGCAATATTATCATCACGCCGGGCGAGAGCTATTATATCCTCGACTGGTCGCACGTCACGCAGGGCAACGCCGCCGCTGACGCCGCGCGCACTTATATGCTGTTCTGCCTTAAGGGCAAGGACGAGGTCGCGGAGAAGTACCTCAAGCTCTTCTGCGAAAAGACCGATACCGCCAAGCAGTATGTACAGCGCTGGATGCCCATCGTCGCCTGCACCCAGAGCGTCAAGGGCAAGGAAGAGGAGCAGGAGTTCCTCGAGCGCTGGGTCAACGTCGTCGAATACGAATAAGGACGCTTGCGTCGTGACACGCGCGTCCTCGTTCCGCCTTTTACAAAGTCGTCGATTTACTAACGTATCTTCAACGGCGTATCAAGCAGGGAGATTATACTTTGGCATACTGCAATAAGCTTCCCTGGCGCAAGCACTAAAATGTCCGCCGAACACTTGACCCTCACTTTGTTTTTTTGGGGGTATGATATCCTCCAAAGCTGACCACTGATCACTGATCACTAACCACTGATCACTAACCACTAACCACTGATCACTAATCACTAATCACTAACCACTAATCACTAACCACTAATCACTGACCACTGATCACTAAATCAAAGGCGAGAAACGGCACATACAAAAGGAGCAACATAATGACTGAATTAACTGTAGGCATGAAAGGCGAGAAATCCGTCGCCGTCACCAATGAGAACACCGCCTTGATGATGGGCAGCGGTTCCCTACGCGTATTCGCCACGCCCGCGATGATCGCGCTGTGCGAGGGCTGTTGCGCCCAGTCGGTGGAGAGTGCGCTGGAGCTGGACATGACCACGGTCGGCACCAGGGTCGATATCGAACACATCGCCTCCTCCCCCGTCGGCGCTCCCATCCTGTGCAGAAGCACGCTGACCGCCGTTGACGGCAGGAAGCTCGAGTTCGAGGTAGAGGTCTACGACAACGAGAAGCTGATCGGCAAGGGCAAGCACACGCGCTTCATTGTCAATGCGAAACAATTCTTTGACAAGACCTACGCGAACGTCAAAAAACGAATCACGGAATAAAGAAACGAGGGGCTATCGCATGAATTATAGCGATAGCCCCTCATAGTGTCATCCTGAGCTTTAGCGAAGGATGACACTTTTTTTGCTCTTTTATCTTTGTGTTGTATATGGATTATAACCTTGATCGGGTGACTGCGTCGGCGATCCGCCATAGGGACGATAGCTTTCCGCAGGATCATTGCCCTGCCCTGTATACGGGTTCATTTCGGCGGCAGGGGAAGCATCCTGCACCCGCTGTACCTGCGGGCGATCCGCCGCAGGCTGAGTATACTGTATCGGCTGAGCATACGGTGTCGGATGCGGTGGCTGTATCGGCGGCTGAGCATACTGAACAGGCTGTGGCTGCTGCGGAATCGGAGGCTGCACAGGCTGCTGTGTCGACTGCTGAACATACGGAACGGGTTGGGGATAAACCGGCTGTGTTTTCACCACAGGCAGCGGGTGCGCGTAATACAGATTGTTCGCCGTGACCTTGACCCCATGCGGCTCCCGGCTCATGATCGACGCCTGAATGACCGCGGGCATGAAGTACAGAGCATGCTCGGGCATCCTGCACAACCAGTCGGCGGCGTAGGGATAGCGCTCGAGCACCTTTTCCATGCACAGATAGGTGATATACGCGTCCTTTTTGGACAACACACCGACATTGCGGAAGCAGATCACATACAGGACAACGAGCAGCACGAACAGCAGGAACCAGTAGATCCACGAGACCGACGTAAAGCGGCAGCAGAAGTCATAGAAGCCATGGATCGCCATCGGGAGCAGCAGGCTCAGCAGCAGGTATTTTCCCGCGCCGAAGCCCTTCGGTGCCGTCATGATGACCCGGTTCTGATACAAGTGCTTCTCCAAGGCGCCCGCGTTGCGGCAGACGAACCACCTGCCGTAGAAGGCGCCCATCACGACCGAGAAGGCGCAGTGCGCCGGTACGGCGGTGAGGAAACGCATCGCGCCCGTCGTCAATCCGCCCATGAATACGTACATCACATTCTCCGCCGCGGCAAAGCCAAGCGACACAAACGCTGCGTACACAACGCCGTCGAACAGGCAGTTGAAGTTCTTGCTTTTGCGGGTGATCAGGAACATAAAGAGCCATTTGAAGCCCTCTTCCACCAGCGCGACGCCGAAGAAGTTGTTGACAAACTCATAGAGATACGCGTTGCCGTCAACAACAGTATAGTCATACTTTACGGTATAATGGCCGAAGAAGATCGCGTTGTTAACGAGGGACAGCAGCGCTTCCGCGATCATCGTCGGGATCACCGCGACCACGCCGAGGAAGAACAGTCCGATCAGCAGCCCTATCGGCTCTTTTTCAATGCGATCCTTATGGAAGATATAGACCAGCAGTAAGACAGCGGGCAGCATTCCGATTGCGATAAGTCCGATTGTCGAAAGCATCCTCTCTCCCCTTTCCGACAAGAATAAAAACATCGGCGGGGATAGACCCCGCCTGTTTATATGGTATCAGATAACCGAATTATCCGATCAGTTCCTTCAGCTTTTGGATGACGGAGGGAGCGTCGGCACGGCCGCGGCTCTGCTTCATGACATTGCCGAGCACCGCCATCAGCGCCTTTTCCTTGCCGTTCTTATAGTCCTCAACCGCGTTCTGCATCGCGTTGATCGCGTTGTTGCAATACTCGGTCAGGGTCGCGTCATCCAGACCCGCCATATCGGATTCGCTGACGAATTCCGTCACGGGCTTGCCGCTGTCGAGCATCTGGTCGAGCGCTTTTTTTGCGAGATTGTTCTTGAGCTTGCCGCTCTCGAGCAGCTTACACAGCTCGCCGAGCTGTTCGGCAGAGGTCTTGATATCCAACGCTTCCTTGTCCGCCTCGGTCTCGAGTCTGCGGAAGATCTGACCAATGATGAAGTTCGACGCGGTCTTGGGGGATTTGAGCCCCTCGCTCGCTTTATCGAAATACTCAGAGATACTGCGGTACTTGGTCAGCTGTGCCGCGTCCTTTTCGGGGATGCCGTACTCCTCGGTATAGCGCGCAAATTTCTGCTCAGGCAGCTCCGGGAGGCTCGCCTCGATTTCCTTCACTCTCTCACGCGGTACGTTGATGGTGACCAGATCGGGCTCGCGGAAATAGCGATAGTCGTGCGCGTCCTCTTTCGATCTCATGGAAGAGGTGGTGCCGGTCGCGTCGTCATATCTGAGGGTTTCCTGCACGACCTCGCCGCCGCTCTCGATCAGATCGACCTGGCGCTCAAATTCATATTCCATCGCCTTCGCGATATTGGTGATGGAGTTCATGTTCTTGATCTCGGTACGGGTGCCGAGCTTCTCACTGCCCTCGGGACGGACGGAGATATTGACGTCACAGCGCATGGAGCCCTCCTGCATACGGCAGTCGGAAACGCCGATATAGCGCATGGTCTGCTGGAGCTTTTCGACATACTCCTTCGCCTCGTCGATACTGCGGAAATCGGGCTCGGTGACGATCTCGATCAGCGGTACGCCGCCGCGGTTGTAATCGACATAGGTGTCGCCGTGATTGTGAATCAGCTTACCCGCGTCCTCCTCGATATGAATACGGAGTATTCTTATCTTTCTTCCGTTGGAAAGCGCAATATAACCGTGCTCGCACAGCGGCTTGTCGTACTGGCTGATCTGATACGCCTTGGGCAGATCGGGATAGCAGTAGTTCTTTCTGTCCATCTTGGCGATCTCGGCGATCTCACAGTTGGTGGCAAGCCCTGCCTTGATCGCATATTCCACCACGCGCTCATTGAGCTTGGGGAGCGTACCGGGCAGACCGATACACACGGGACAGCAGTGGGTGTTGGGGTCGCCGCCGAACTTGGTGGTGCAGGAGCAGAAGATCTTGGTGTTCGTCTGCAATTCTACATGGGTCTCAAAGCCCGCTACTAATTCATATTTCACAGCTTGACACCCCACTTTGTTTCGATAAATTTATCCTCTTTCTGCTCATAGCGATAGGCGAGGTTGAGGATGGTTTTCTCGTCAAACTTCTTGCCGATGAGCTGCATGCCGATGGGCAGACCCTCTTTGTCGACGCCGCAGGGAATCGATACGCCGGGCAGACCCGCCGCATTAACCGGAACGGTGCAGATATCGGAGAGATACGCCTCGAGCTGGTCGGTCTCTTCGCTGAAGAGATAACCGTTTTTGAACGCGGTCACGGGAGCGGTCGGCGCAAGGATCGCGTCGCAGAGCGCAAACGCTCTGTCGAACGCCTCGACGATCGCGCCGCGCAGGTTGACCGCCTTTTTATAGTAAGCGTCATAGTAGCCTGCGGACAGCACATAGGTGCCCATCAGGATACGGCGCTGCACCTCTTTACCGAAGCCCTCTGATCGGGTACGGCAGATCATATCGTGCGTGCCGTTGTAATGCTCCGCCTTGTAGCCGTAACGGATGCCGTCGTAGCGTCCGAGGTTGGAGGAGGCCTCCGCCATGGCGAGGATATAGTAGCACGGCAGGGCGAATTTCAGCTCGGGGAAATCGAAATAGACGATCTCCGCGCCCATCTCCTCATACGCCTTTGCCGCGTCGAGGACAGCCTGCTTGACGTCCTCACGAACGCCGTCAAGGTACTGGTTAGCGATACCGATCTTCTTGCCCTTGATATCATCATACAAGGTCGGGAGCGTCGGCTCACTGCCCTGCGAGGTCGAGTCGCGCTCATCATACTTTGCGATCGCGTCAAAGACGATCGCCGCGTCCTCAACGTCATGGGTGATCGGTCCGATCTGGTCAAAGGAGCTGGCATAAGCGATCAGACCGTAACGCGAAACAGCGCCGTAGGTGGGCTTTAATCCGACGATACCGCAAAAGGACGCGGGCTGACGGATGGAACCGCCGGTGTCGGAGCCGAGACCGTAGACAGCGAGATTGCCGCCGACAGCGGATGCAACGCCGCCCGAGGAACCGCCCGACACATGGTCAAGGCTGTGCGGATTCTTCGCGCCGCCGTAGTAGGAGGTCTCGCAGGAGGAGCCCATCGCGAACTCGTCCATATTGGTCTTGCCGAGCATGACCACGCCCTCTTTTTGGAGCAGCTCATACACGGTCGCGTCATAGATCGGCTGGTAGCCGGTCAGGATCTTGGACGCGCAGGTGGTGTCGATCCCCTTGGTGGAGATATTGTCCTTTAAGGTCATCGGAACGCCCTCGAGCATGCCGATCTCCTCGCCCGCGGCGAGCTTCTCATCCACCTTCTTCGCCTGTGCCAGCGCCACCTCGGGGGTGACGGTGATATAGGCGTTTAATTCCTTATTAGAATTTTCGATCGCGTCGAGATATTGTTTCGTCAGCTCAACGCAGGTGATCTCTTTATTGACGAGCATCTCATGGATGCGTTTGATCTGTCCCATGTCACGCTCTCTTTCTGACGAGGAAGTGATCCTCCGCCTGTTCGGGGGCGTTTTTCAGGATCTCCTCGACGGGTAAGGATTCCTTGACCTCGTCCGCGCGGAAGGCGTTTTGCAGGTTGTTGATATTATCAAACTCGCCGCTTTTCACCTCAACGCTGTTGATCGTGTCGGCAAAGGCAACGATCTTCTGCATCTCTTCGGTCAGGCCGTCAATGTCCTTTTCATCGACAAAGAGCTTAGAGAGCAGCGCGATGTTTTCGATATCTTCTCTTGTTATCATAATATGTTCCTTTCAGTCACGGTGAACGGTGAATGGTGAATGGTGAACGGTGAATGGTGGGCGCTGCCCACACCCAATTTATAAAAATCAAAACGCGAAGCGTTTCCCGAACCCGTTAACCGTTAACCGATAACCGTTAACCATCATCATTTATCTTAACTTGATATGAACCTCACGCAGCTGCATCTCGCTGACCTCGCCGGGTGAGCCGAGCAGGACGTCCTGCGCGTTAGAGTTCATCGGGAAGGCGATGACCTCACGGATGTTCTCTTCCTCTGTCAGCAGCATCAGCATGCGATCCACGCCGGGCGCCATACCCGCGTGAGGCGGAGCGCCGTACTGGAACGCGGTGTACAGCGAGCGGAACTTCTCCTTGAGATCATCCTCGGTGTAGCCCGCGATGGAGAACGCCTTCTTCATGATCTCGATATCATGGTTTCGCACCGCGCCGGAGCTGAGCTCCACGCCGTTGCAGACGATGTCGTACTGGTAAGCGAGGATATCGCAGGGATCCTTTTCAAGAAGCGCCTGCATACCGCCCTGCGGCATACTGAACGGGTTGTGGGTGAAGATGATCTGTCCGCTCTCCTCGTCCTGCTCGAACATCGGGAAATCGACGATGAAGCAGAAGTCAAAGCGGGATTTATCGATCAGGTCAAGTCGGGTCGCGACCTCGGTACGGATCTGACCCGCGAGCTTGGGCGCTTCGGCGGCGGTATCGGCGATGAAGTAGATCACGTCGCCCGCCTTGGAGCCGTTACGCTCGATCAGCTCTTCCCTGTCGCCGGGCTTTAAGAACTTGTCAATCGGGCCGTCGAACTTCATGTTCTCGGTCACCTTGACATAGCCCAGACCCTTCATGCCGATGGAGAGCGCGAACTCCTCCATCTTCTTGAACCAGCTCTTGGAGCAGGAAGCCGCGCCGGGCACGTTGATGGAGCGGACACACTTTTTGAGGAAGGGCTTGAAATCGGTCTCCTCAAATAGGTCGGAGATCTCGACAATCTCCAGCGGATTGCGCAGATCGGGCTTATCGGTGCCGTATTTGAGCATAGATTCCGCAAAGGAAATGCGGCGGAAGGGCGGCTTACTTATTTCTTTATCAGAATATTTCTTGAAGGTTTCATAGAGGACTTCCTCCGCTACCGCAAAGACGTCCTCCTGCGTGGCGAACGCCATCTCAAAGTCGAGCTGATAGAACTCGCCGGGCGAACGGTCGGCACGCGCGTCCTCATCACGGAAGCAGGGCGCGATCTGGAAATAGCGGTCAAAGCCCGATACCATCAACAACTGCTTGAAGATCTGCGGCGCCTGCGGCAGGGCATAGAACTTGCCCTTATGCTTACGCGAGGGAATCAGGTAGTCACGCGCGCCCTCGGGAGAGGATACGCCGAGGATGGGGGTCGCGATATCCATAAAGCCCATCTCGCTCATCTTTTGGCGCAGAAAGGAGATCACCTGCGAGCGCAGGAGAATGTTGTTGTGCACCTTGGGATTGCGCAGATCGAGGAAGCGGTATCTCAAACGGGTGTCCTCATTGGTCGCGGTCGAGGAGACGACCTCAAACGGCAGGTTATTCTTGCACTTACCGAGAACGGTGAGGGTCTCGGCGACGATCTCGACCATACCGGTGGCGATCTTTTTGTTGATGGTGTCCTCGTCACGCTTGACGACCTTGCCGGAGATGGTCACGGTGCACTCGCGGTTGACTTCCTCAAGCATACTGTCGTCATGCACGACGACCTGGGTCACGCCGTACTCGTCACGGATATCGAGGAACATAACGCCGCCGTGGTCGCGGATATTCTCGACCCAGCCCGCGAGGCGTACCTCCTGACCGATATGCTCTTCTCTCAAATCTCCGCAGGTCACGGAGCGATAAATGTTAGCTTGCATTTTCTCATATTCCTTTCAATCATGCTATTACGGGGAGTGTTCAACGCCGATTGCGCGGTCATCTCCGCCGCATAACAAGGCAATTTTTCCCTATTCTGTTGTATTATATCACAACCTCCCCCCAAAGTAAAGGCGGCGCGCCGCTTTTTTTATGATTAATACTAAGTTTCATTAAAACACTTTAACATTTATTGCGTTAAATTCCGTATAACTTCGTTGTCCTCCTTGCCAGGCGCCAGCCTGCCTGCGTCGTCCGCCTCGTTCTACGAAATTTCCCGTTAATAAATTTGTTAAAGCGTTTAATGGAAACTTAGTATAATTCTACGTCGCTGTTTTATCATCCTTTATTATTCGCTCTTCAGTATTCAGTTTTCAGTATTCATCCGCAAACAAAAGCTCCCCTTACAGGAAGGGGAGCTCATAGGATCATTGGATTCAACCAAAATTGCCGGGACTCTTGTGAGCCTTGCAATCACTCGATCATTCCATTACTTGAGGTAAGTCTGACCGGAGGGGCCTATCGCGCCGGTGACGGTAGAGGAGCTGTTCTGCAGAACGTATACGCGCATGTTACCCTTACCGGTGGATTCTACGCTCAGCGTACCGTTGGTGACGGTCTTCTTGGTACCGGTGACAGCGTCGACATAGGTGCCGTTGGGGATATTCTTGAAGGTAGCGCCGTCAGTGACGGATACACAGGCGAGGGAGTCAACGTTCTTGCCGTTGTAGTTGCCGGTGTAGCGTCTGATGTAAGCCATGTTACCGCTGACATAGTTGCTGTTGGTGGTGTACTGACCCATCTGCAGAGCGGGTACGGCGCGACGGATCGCGTTGAGCTTCTGCAGGTGCTTAGACAGCGTGCTGTTCAGGGTGCTCGCCATCGTACCGGTCGCATTGTTATACTGCGAGAAGCCGGTAGTGTTGACGGAGCCCTCGAGATAATCACCAAAGTACGCACGGCCGGAGTTCGCCAGAGAGATGTTGGGACCTTCGTCGATGCGGCAGCCCTTCTGGAACTCTACCTCACCGCCGTAGTACAGACACGGAATACCGCGGAAGGTGAACATCAGGTCGAGGTTCTCTGCCCATGTCTGGGTACCGCCGGTAAAGCGCTGGGTCTGGTTCTGGTCGGGAGCATAGTCGTGAGATTCCACATAGGTGACGTTCCAGGTAGCGTCGTTGTTGTACTGATCCTGACCGAGTGCCGCGCCGAACGCGCCGGAAGCGGAGTCAAACTGCCAGTGCATGGTGAAGTCGATGACGCCCATGCCGGAGCTCTTGGAATAGTCGGGAGTACGGTAGTTGATGCCGTTGAGGAACGCATTCTGAGAGGTCGGCTGACCGGAGGTGCTAACGTGGTTCTCACTGTAGGTGATGGTGTTCTCAAGATTCTTCTTGATGGTAGCGGGATCGGTGCCGTCGGAGAGCTTCGCAAGGTCGGCAGCGGAATCATCCCAAGTATAGAACTGGACGGATTCGGCGGCGTTGTCGCGATACCATGTCTGGCTGAATCGGCAGCAAACCTCACCGAACATGTAGAAGTTGTTGTTGCCGGAAGCCTTCGCCGCGGCGTTGATCTGGTCGTTGTACCACTTATTCAGGGAGAGTCGGGGGATGTGGCGGACGGTATCGACGCGGAAAGCGTCAACACCCATGTCGAGGTAGTTCGCATACGCGTCTACGGTGTAATCCGCAACCGCCTTGTTCTCGGTATTCAGGTCAACGCAGTCGCCCGCGATCTGGCAGAACTTACAGGTCCAGTCATCCCAGTTCAGGCTGGCGAAATAACCGTTGTGGAAGTAGTTATTGGGGTTGCTGACCTTGTCATAAGAGACCATATCGGTGAAGCCCTGGGTCTGCTTCATCAGCTGCAGACGGGAGTCATACTGCTGCTGGGGCTTGAGGTTATAGTACTCCTGCGCGGTTCTGACATTGTTGTAGCTGAGCAGCTCCTCGGAGGGAACCATGCAAGCCTCGATATCGGCAAGATCAGCGTCATAGTTCTTGGTGAACAGCGGCGCGAGGTGAGCCTCACCGAAGTTAGAGGTGTGGTTCCATACAACGTCCTGTACGATCTTCATGCCCTTTTCATGAGCGGCGGCGATCAGATCCTCATAGGTGAAGTCGTCACTCTCATATCTCGGGTCAACCTTGGAGAAGTCGAGCGCGTGATAGCCGTGGTAGTCATAGCCGGACGCGTTCTCGACAACGGGGGTGATCCAGACCGCGGAGAAGCCCAGCGCCTTGATGTAGTCGAGCTTATCGGCAAGGCCCTTGAAGTCGCCGCGCCATGCGGGGTCGGAATCGGGGTTGTTCGCCTTAGCGTCATCCCAGCAATGGACGTTGTTGCCGGTGTCGCCGTCATAGAAACGGGTGGTGATGACGAAGTAGATGGTATCCTGACGCATATCAACAGACGTGTAATCATCCGCCTCATACGGATTCTTCTTGCTGAAACGTCCGTTTCTGTACCACCACTCACCGGTCGTACGGGTGAGCTCCTTGCTGATCTGTCCGGACAGATTCTGTGTGCCGTCGGTCAGCAGGAGGTTGATCTTGGAAGTGTTAGCGAAAGTATAGGTGTACCATGTGCCGCCTGCCTGAAGGGTATCTCTGGACATCTTAACGCCGGGATAAGCACATTCCTTGTTGGTCGGAAGCGCGTTCCAGTAGTAGATGTAGGGCACCTTGTCGGGGCTGTCCACATGGATGATGATGCTGTCGGCGCCGGTATCCGCGATATCGGTATCTGCCGCAGCATCGGCGAGCTCTTCATCCGCCGCCTGTGCAGAGATAACAGCAGCAGAGATGATCAGCGCAAGGCACATGAGCAGTGCCAGAACACGAGAAAATTTCTTCATAATCTGTTACCTCCTTTTAAGATTCTGCGGGGAATTTGTTAATGATACCAACCAGATAACGCTGGATGGTCAAAACGTCGCGGATCGTGACCTTGCCGTCGCCGTCAACATCGGCGTTGCGCTCGTTGCAGGGTTTTGTCATTGCGATGCCTGCTATGGAGCGCTGAATAACAGCAGCGTCAAGGATACTGATCTTGCCGTCTTCGTCAGCGTCGCCGTAGCGAACGGGCTGAGCCGCTTCTGTGGCAGCCTGAGTCGGTGTAGGAGGCGCCTGAGTGGGCTGAACATCGGCCTGGGTCTCGGGCGGTGTGGTCGGAGTGACCGCGCCGACGCTGTTGAAGAGATACGAGCGCTCGATGGTCTTGTTATCGGAGCCCTGTACGTTGATGGTCAGGGTATGCAGTCCGAGTGCGGTCGGCTTGAAGGTGTAGGTCGTATTACGGGTGTAATACGGAACATTCGCGGTATCGCCGGACGGGTTCTTGATGGTGTACTTGTAGAAGAGCAGGTTGGTGCCGGTATGACCGCCGCCTGCCGCTACCTGGATCTGCACATTGGTATTGTTCTGGATATCACCGCTGTTCGGGGTGACGGTCTTGATGAAGGGTGCGACAACAGAGCTGCCGTCCTCGATGACATACTCCTTGGTGCGCCGGTTGGTGTTGCCCTTGGCGTCCTTGAAGTCGTAGGTCAGGGTGTAGGTGCCTGCTGTCTGCGGCGTCCACAGCACCTTGTCAGCGGTGCTGAGAGGGGACAGAACCGTGGTGCTGCTGCCGTTGGTGACAGAGAACTTGTAGTAGACCGTTCCCTCTCCCTCGGCCTGAGCCGAAAGGGTGATGCCTACGCCGTTATACTGGGGAGACGCAAGATCGGTCGCATAGGACGATACCTGCAGGGGCGAGGTATCATAGATACTCCACTCGTTGGTCTTGTTGTTGTAGATATAGCCTGCGCCGGGGAAGCTCATATCACCGGTCTGGGTTTGGTTGCTGCCGATATTGAAGATGATCTTCGCATAGCTCTTCGTGAACTCATAGCGCCAGATATTGCCGCCGATGTTGGTCATCTTCACGCCCGGCCACTCATGGTTTTTGTCGCTATCACTGTTCCACATATAAGCGTATACGGAACCCCAGC
Organism: Oscillospiraceae bacterium; assembly: GCA_003499325.1. Lineage (GTDB taxonomy): Bacteria > Bacillota > Clostridia > Oscillospirales > Acutalibacteraceae > Ruminococcoides. The sequence goes on along the minus strand of DNIP01000021.1, from coordinate 8,305 downwards.
CTGCCTCGTTCTCACAGTAGATATAATTCTTGTCCGTGGTGGAACCGCCCTGAGTGGGCTGAGGCGTTGTCGGAGTGGTACCGCCGCCCTGAGTGGGCTTGGGTGTGGTGGGCGTCGGCGCGGTGGTGGGCGCCTGGGTAGCCGCTTCACTGCCCGCTTTTACCGCGGTGAGACCCGCTGATTCGGACGCAAAGCTGATGCGGATGGTGTCGCCGCTCGGATTCCACAGGTGGATACAGTTGAAGCCGTGGTAGTTGCCCGAGGACAGGTAGTAAGAGCCTGCGCTGGCGATCTTCTGCACTGCGGGCGTCTTAACTGCCGAGTTGGCGGAGTTCGATATCTTCGACACAACAAAGCAGTAGTCGCCGCTTGACCCGCTGAGGTCATAGTAGTAGTAGCCTTTTGAGCTATCATAAGTAAATGTACCTGTCGGGGTGGTGCCGCTGAAGTTCGGAGAATTGCTGTTCTCACCCCACAGATAATAGGTATCGGCGCCTGTAGCCGCGCTGTCGTCGACGTCTGCCGCGCGTACGGAGACAGCCAGTGCCAGCATGGATACAAGCAGCGTCAGACACAGTAAAAGGGATACTGCGCGCTTGGTCTGTTTACCTTTCATTCCCATGATAGTTCCCTCCTTTTCATGTTAATTTTGACTAGTACCTAATCCTAGTTATTATTATTATACCTAAAAATGTCAAATTTAATTTTCTTGAACAGAAAAATGCTTTCCTTTAATTTGTACAAATAATTCTCTGATTTTTAGTGATAGTGCACTAAGCGCATTTGGGCAAAAAATAGCCGTGGTAAACACTCGGGTTCACCACGGTACAATCCTTTGGTATTATTGTATAAAAAAGCCGTTGATCCATGTGCAATTTCACCAATCAGCGGTTCTTGATCTTGTCCCAATACGCTTTATACGCCTGTTCGGTTTTGTTGTCGCCGAATTCGTAATAAATATGCTCGCGTACATCGTCGGGCAGATACTGCTGATCGATCCAGTGGTTGGGGTAGCTGTGGGGGTACAGATAGTGCTGACCCTTTACGTCGCGCTCCTCGCCGTCGGCATGGACGTTTTGCAGCTGCCGCGGCACGACCTGACCGAGCCCCTTGCGCACATCCTCCTGCGCCGCCGAGATCGCGTTCACGCCCGAGTTGGACTTGGGTGCCAGACACACCATGATCACCGCGTCGGCAAGCGGGATCCGCGCCTCAGGGAAGCCGACCTGCATCGCAATATCGACGCAGGACTTGACGATCGGGATGATCTGCGGGTACGCCAGTCCGACGTCCTCGCACGCGCACACGACCAGTCTGCGGCACGCGGAGATCAGGTCGCCCGCCTCCACCAGACGCGCCAGATAGAACAGCGCCGCATCCACATCCGAGCCGCGCATACTCTTTTGGTAGGCGGAGATCACATCGTAGTGCGAATCGCCGTCGCGGTCATAGCGCGCGCCGGAGCGCTGGGTCAGCGACTTTGCGAGCTCCTCATCGACGCGGATGACCTCATCTTCCTCCCCCGCCAAAACGCAAAGCTCCACGGCGTTAAGCGACTTTCTCACGTCGCCGCCGCAGGCGGAGCAGATATGCGCCTTTGCCTCGTCGGAGAATTCGATCTCCTTCCCCTTCTCCTCACCCAGCACGCGGACGGCTCTGTCGATGGCTTTCATGACCTCGTCAGGCTCAACGGGACGGAACTCGAACACCGTCGAGCGCGAGAGGATCGCGTTATAAATATAGAAATACGGATTCTCGGTCGTGGAGGCGATCAGGGTGATGGAGCCGTTCTCAATGAACTCGAGCAGGGTCTGCTGCTGCTTTTTGTTGAGATACTGGATCTCGTCGAGATAGAGCAGCACGCCGTTGATGCCCTCAAAGGTATTTAACGAAGACACGATGTCCTTGATATCGGCGGTCGAGGCGGTGGTGCCGTTGAGCTTCTTGAAGCTGCGGTTGGTAATCCGCGCGATGTAGGAGGCGAGGGTCGTTTTCCCCACGCCCGACGGGCCGTAGAATATTAAGTTGGGGATATTGCCGCTTTCGATGATCTTTCTCAGCGGCCGTCCGGGAGCTAAGAGCTCCTTTTGTCCCACGATATCATCGAGGGATTCGGGACGCAGTCTGTCGGCAAGGGGCGTGTTCATGGTTTTTCCTCCGGAAAAAAGTGAATATTGAAAATTGAAAACTGAAAACTGAATAATGAATAATGGCGGTCACTCGCTGCGCTCGAACAATACTATTCGGGTGCGGGTGTCCCGCCATATATTATTCATTTTTCAATGTTAAGTTTTCAGTAATTATTTCTCGAAATATTATTCATACAGCGGATACTTCTCGCACAGTGCCGCTACCATCTCGTTGACCTTCTCCTTGTTGCCTTCAAAGTCCTTGATGACGAGGCTGATGCACTCGGCGATGACGTCCATATCCTCTTCGACAAGACCGCGGGTGGTCACGGCGGCGGTACCGATACGGATACCGGAGGTGACGAACGGAGAGAGCGGCTCGCCGGGGATGGTGTTCTTGTTGACGGTGATATGTACCTCGTCGAGATTGTGCTCCAGCTCCTTGCCGGTCACGCCGTCCTCGCGCAGATCCATCAGCATGACATGGTTGTCGGTGCCGCCGGATACGAGCTTGTGACCGCGCTTTGTAAGGCCGTCAGCCAGCGCCTTGCAGTTCTTGACGATCTGCTCGGCATACGCCTTAAACTCAGGCTGCATGGCTTCCTTGAAGCAAACCGCCTTCGCCGCGATGATGTGCATCAAGGGGCCGCCCTGCATACCGGGGAACAGCGCCTTGTCGATCGCCTTGGCGTACTTTTCCTTGCACAGGATCATACCGCCGCGGGGACCGCGAAGGGTCTTATGAGTGGTGGTGGTGACAAAATCGGAATATGGTACGGGGTTCTCATGCTGACCGCCGGCTACCAAGCCCGCGATATGCGCCATATCGACCATCAGCAGCGCGCCGACCTCATCACAGATCTCGCGGAACTTTTTGAAATCGATCGCGCGGGGATATGCGGAAGCGCCGCAGACGATCATCTTCGGCTTACATTCCTTGGCGATCTCGAGTACCTTATCATAGTCGATGCGGTGGGTCACGGGATCAACGCCGTAGCTGACAAAGTTGAAGTATTTGCCGCTGAGATTGACGGGTGAGCCATGGGTCAGGTGACCGCCCTCAGAAAGGCTCATGCCCATGACGGTATCGCCCGGCTCGAGCATCGCGAAGTAGACGGTCTGGTTCGCCTGAGAGCCGGAGTGGGGCTGGACGTTGGCATGCTCCGCGCCGAACAGCTTGCAGGCACGGTCACGCGCGATATCCTCGGCGATATCGACCGCGTAGCAGCCGCCGTAGTAACGCTTAGAGGGGTAGCCCTCGGCGTACTTGTT
>DNIP01000021.1:0-4786 GCA_003499325.1 Oscillospiraceae bacterium | reverse complement strand
ATCAGCTCGAGGTTTTGGCGCTGACGGGCAAGCTCCTTGTCCATCGCCGCGGCGATCTCTTCATCATACTGTTTGACAAAACCGTTAGAATCCATTAAGTCCTTGTACATTTTGTACCTCCAAAAAGTTTTTCATATACGGGTTTCTTCCATTTATTGCCATTTATATCAACGCAATTATTTGCAATTGCTTTTCTTAATCTCGCCGATCAGCTTTTCGAGGTCTGCAAGCGTTTCCATCGAAAATGCAAGATTCCTCAGCTTAGCGGCGTTCTTGAAGCCCTTGAGGTAATACGCCGTGTGCTTGCGCGCCTCTCTCATGCCGACAACCTCACCCTTGTATGCTACGACGGCGCTGATGTGCTTCAACAAAATATCACACTTTTCCTCGAGCGTCGGCGGAGGGATGATCATTCCTCTATCGAAATATTCGTTGATCTCACGAAACACCCAAGGATTGCCTAACGCGCCGCGGCCGACCATCAGATAATCACAGCCGGTGTACTCACACACATACTGCGCCGACCTCGCGTCATGAATATCGCCGTTGCCGATCACGGGGATCGACAGCGCCCTTTTGACCGCACGGATGACGTCGTAATCCACGGGCGGGGCATAGAATTGCTCCTTTGTCCTGCCGTGGACGGTCACCGCCTGCGCGCCGTTTTTTTCGACGATCTTCGCGACCTCGACCGCGTTGATGTGCGCGCCGTCAAAGCCCGATCGGATTTTGACGGTGACGGGGATCTCGACCGCACTGCTGACCGCCTGTACGATCCTGCCGCACAGCGCGGGGTCGCGCATCAAAGCCGCTCCCGAACCGCTGCCCGCGATCTTGGGGGCAGGGCAGCCCATATTGATATCGATGACCTCGGGGCGGTACTGCATCGCAAACCGCGCCGCGTCCGCCATGGTATCGGGCTCCGTGCCGAAGAGCTGCACCGCGCAGGGACGCTCACTGTCGGAGATCTCCATCAGCTCGGCACTCTTCTTTGAATGGTAGGCGATGCCCTTGGAGCTGACCATCTCGCTGACGCAGTAGCCCGCGCCGAAACTCATACACAGCTCGCGGAAGGCTCTGTCCGCCACACCCGCCATCGGCGCGAGGGCGGCATAGCCTTTTAATTTTATATTTCCAATCTTCATCGGTGGTCGCTCCGCTCCATCTGAATAAACCCTCAGTCGCCTAAAGGTGACCGCTTCCTCGGAAACGGCTTCTTCTGCGAAGACAGCCGACCCTTTTGTCCGCTACGCGGACATTTCCCCTTGTCCTTCGGACACTCCCCCAACGGAGGTACCTTAGGAAAGGGAGCCTTTATCAACCGCGGCGGCGGGTGCGTCTGCTGACCAATACGCCGACGACGACCGCGATGCCTAACGCGACGCACAGCCACATCACAATGCCCGAGAACATCGAAGCGTCGGACACCGCGACCACGGGGATCGCGACCGAGGTAGCCTCCTGCACCTGCGAGGGGCTCACAGCGGGGAGCTCGGCGAGATGCTCGGGCTCCACATAGGGCGAGGTGGCGTCCTCTTCATAGGTGTAGATCGGATCATACCACTGATTCTGCTGTTGCTGCGGCTGCTCCTGCTGCGGCTGTGCCTGCTGCGGCTGCTCCTGTTGAGGCTGTGCTTGTTGTTCCTGCTGCGGCTGTTGCTGCGCGGGAGATTGCTGATTCTGCTGATCCTGCGGATTTTGCTGATCCTGCGGATTCTGCTCCGCCTGACTTTGCGGGGTCTCGACTTGACTGTTATTCTGATTCTCATCTCCGGGCGCGGCAAGCGCGCTCATACAGCCGACAGCCGCAATCATGCTCAGCGCCAGCAGTAAGGATATCAGATGATGGTAAAGTCGATGATGCTTCATAATAACCTCAACTCAGTCAATCGGAAAAAGTGTCTTTTTCAACGTGCATATTATAGCAAAGCCCCGATCTTTTTTCAAGACCGGGGCAGTGAATTCGACATTATGACTAATCACCGGGGAGATCGAATCGACTTTTCTTTTGACAATGAATAAATAATCATTCTGCGAGCGAAATATACGCGATCGGTTGAACCTGTGCGTTTATGGAATCACTGCTTCAACAGCTCCGACAACGCCTGCGCGAGATAATCGCCGCTGCGGCAGGCTTCATCAACGGTATTCGCGTCGGTACCCACCTCGATCAGGAGCGAGCCGTTGTTGAAATTCATGTTATAGGTGTACTCGCCGAAGTTCAGCGGACGGGTCATGCCGGGGTATTTGTCCTCGCACAGCTTTTGCAGCTGCATGGCAAAGATCAGGTTATCATGCCAAAAATCAAAGCCGCCGTCGATTCCGTAGCCCGCCATGATCATGATCTGTGCCGCCTTGCCGCCGTCAAATTCAAAGGTCGGCTTATACTTGGTGCCGTCATCGGTGGTCATTGCGTCACGGTGCAGATCGATGGTAACCTTGATCGACGGATATTTTTCCTTGTATGCCGAGATCGTCTCCCACGAGCGCGCGTACGAGCCCTCATAGGACGGGTAGTCGTGGAGGGTGGTATCGTGAACGGCGCCGATGCCGTTTTTCTTCAGCGTTTCGACGAGTCTTTCCCCTACCGCGACAACGCCCAGATCGCCGTCGGTGGAACGCGGATAATAGTCCTCATAGTATTCGCCGTTATCCTCAGTGAGATATCGCTCGCAGGTATGGGTGTGGTAGATCAGCACCTGTACCTCGTGGTTATCCTCGAGCGTGAACGGCAGCTCCGACGACAGAAGATCTTCAACGTCGAGGTCATAATCCGTCGTGTTGCGGATGGTGAAGTTATCATAGCTCATGTTGCCGTTGCTGACCTTGATCTCCTTGACGGGGTAGGTCGTGCCGCTGTGGGGCGTATCCTGCGGCTTTTCCCTGATCTGCTCCGACTCGGTCGGCGTCTCGGCGAGCGGCCGCATTTGCGACTGCTGCGTCGGCGCTTCATCCGCGGTCGCGACCGACTGCTCGGCGCTCATGCTGCCGTTGACAAAGCTCAGCTTTCCCGACAACAGCGCCGCTTCCTCCTCGAGTGCGACGCAGGATTGCACACGATATACTACCATACTCAGGCACACCGCCATCACCAACGCCAATGCCGCCGCTGCCGCCGTTATCTTCCAATGTCGTTTCTTCATTCTCTCACCTTTTATACTGATTTCTAATAAAGGGAGTTAATCAGATGATAGACCGTTTTATTAGATATCAGTATGATACGAATTGCTATAATATATGCGACAGGAGGACGAGATATGACTGCTCGGCGAAAAAGATAGAATGGGAGCAAGCCCACCCTACAGGATAACGTTATAGTAGATCCAGCAGATCCTCGGTGTCGATATCCGTTTGCAGTGCCATATTGACCGACAGGGAGATCAGGTGCGCGGCGCGGTCGATCAGCAGATCCACCTCCTTGGGGGTGACGACCATACTTCTGCCATGCGGCGAAACGGTGCGGGAGAGCTCCACGCTCTCCTTTTCATCATTGATCTCCAAAAGATCGAACGCGAGCGTCACCGCGTCAACCACCGTGGGTACGCCGATGGCGATCACGGGGATGCCCATGGTCTCGGAGTCGATCCGCGCCCTGCGGTTGCCGACCCCCGCGCCGGGAGAGATGCCGGTGTCGGAGATCTGCACCGTGCACCCGAGCCGCTCGAGCCTGCGCGACGCGAGCGCGTCCACCGCGATCATGGCGGAGGGGCGGATATTTTTGATCACGCCCTGCAATAATTCGCCCGTTTCGATGCCCGTCTGACCCGTCACGCCCGTGTTGACAACCGCTACCGCCCTGAGCTTGTCCAGCCCCGTGGAGCGGGCGATCTCGCCGCGAATATGCCGCGTCGCCAGCACCTTGGACGCCGCCTTGGGTCCCAGTGCGTCGGGCGTGATCTCCACATTGCCCAATCCCGCTACCAGCACCAGACCGTTTACGGGGAGCAGGCGGCGTATCTCCCGTGAGAGCGCCTGCACACGGCTGTCGGTATCACGGATACTGTCGGTCAGCGGCGGCAGCTCCGCGGTCACATAGTGACCCATCGGCTTTTTGAGCAACTGAGAAGCGCGCTGCGTCATGATATGGAGCCTCTCGATCGGCAATCCTGCTATCTTCTCGGAGCTGTAATCGATCCCTTTGATCTCTTCGCCGAGCAACTCCCGCTCTTCTACGGCGAGATCGGTTCTTCGTTCCATCCATCTATTTCCTTTCGTGAAAAATCCACCATTATTATGTGTCGAAAGATTGTTTACATTCAGGTAAAAGTGTGTTAATATGATAATGGATATTTATGATATCCTATGATAGAAGAATTATCTCTGGACGGAGGTATGGATAAAATGAAAAAACTGATCACTATCCTGTTGTCTGCCGCCTTGATCGGCTCAGCGACGCTTGCCGCCTCTGCGGCGCCGATCGACACTGCCGCGACAGGGGCGCCGATCGACGCGGCGATCGTTGCCGCGGATTACGCCGAGGTCGGCGGTACGCTGGAATCGGAGGAACCGCTCCCGAGCGCGTATAGCTCTGCTGAGCAGGGCTATACCACACCGGTACGCAGGCAACAACATAACACCTGCTGGGCTTACAGCTCCACCGCTACGCTCGAATCGCTCTTCCTCAAAAACAACGAACAGGCGTTCCACCTCTCGACCATGCACATGAACCACTGGGGCACCACTCTCGAAAACGGCAAGGGCTGGCAGCGCGAATATTACGATGCGGGGTACCCCTACATCGCACTGGGATATCTGACCTCGTTCGGCTGTATCAACAACGCGCTTT
>DNIP01000004.1:10857-14881 GCA_003499325.1 Oscillospiraceae bacterium | reverse complement strand
GTTGCCTTATCTTAATGATATTGCTTCGGTAATAGGGCTTTTGAATGAAAGTTGCTGTGATAAAGGTCACATATGATTGTGCTTGCGACGTACCGCATATTTGGTTACGAAGCTACTCAACGCGTAGCAGATGATACACTTCCGTAGGGATGACCATTGGTCATCCGAGAATGACGGACGCATCCGAAATCGAAAACGTGTGATAGGAAACCAACGCTTCAGCCATGCGGTACGTCGGACACGCGTGTCGGCGCCGTACCCTACAAGAAATGCTTCATCTGCTCCGCATTTAGGCGGCGTTGATCGGATAGGTCTCGGGATGTCAGACACGCGTGTCAGCGTCATCCCCTACGGTAAGCGTTTCATCATCATTGTAGGGGTCGACATTTATGACGACCCGCAGTAGGGCGTTACAGAGGATTTGTAGGGTACGGTGTCATAATCCCGATAAACGTAAAAAATCGCCCTCGATACGGGCGATCTTCTACATTCTTTACGGTCGTTTGAAAACAAATGCCTAAAAACCTACGATCGGAGAAAATCCGAGCTGAGTTAAAATTTTAGCTTCCTTGAGCATTTGCTCTTCCTTGGTTCTTTGATCAGTGTAATGCTGACCCAGCAGGTTCAACACGCCGTGAACCGCGGAAAAAACGATCCCCATCTCGAACGGGCGGTTATACACCTTCGTCAATTCAATAATACGCTCTACTGAAATGATGATTTTTCCCAAACAATCCTCTTCCTCCGACGGAACGGCAATCACTTCGTTCGCCTCAAGCGTACCGACGCGGTTGGCGTCATACGTATGCAGTATCTCGTTGTCTGCAAAGTCAACATAGATATCAGTGCGGCGGTCGAACTGCTCATACTCCAAGGTTGCATGGCAACTGCGGCGTACCAGCATGCGTGTTCCCGAAGGGATCTTAATCGTCGTTTGAGGATTGTTGATGATAACCTTTAGGTTGCTTGCCATGTTATCACACCCCATCTAATGGACTGACATAATTATACCATACTACGGCGATTTTGTCCACAATAAACAAAACAAAATGGAAACTTTGGCAAAAAGCGACATAAATCTTGAATGTTTTTAGTGATTTTAACTGTCAAAAAACGTCGATTATCCTGATTGACAAGCCATTTTTAAGCAAAGTTGACAGAATTAATCTGTGCAGGTTTTCGGATGAATATGTAAAAATATTGAATAGCGGTGAGAAATAATAACACTGCCTTGAAGGAAACAAAAACCGACAGCTAAGCATACGGCTGTCGGTCATTCATTGATTCTATGATATTGAAATGTCATCCGATGGCAGAAAATCGTTTCAGATCATTTGAGCATGAAGAAGAGCGAGAAGGTGCCCGGTCCGCAGTGGGAGGTGATGACGCAGCCCGCGGTGGAAACGATGATCTCGTCGCACTCGAGCAGCTTCTTGAGCTCCTTTTCATAGCCCTTGATCTCCTTTTCGGAAAGGTCGCAGGTGGTGTGCAGGACGATGCGGCTCGTGTCGATCTGGCCGTCGAACTCCGCGATACGATCCTTCATATATTTCAGGCGGCAGATCTCATCCTTGCCGCGGTATTTCTTCGCCACGCTCATAGCGCCGTCCTTGACGACGATGGAGGGCTTGATGTTCAAAAGGTTCGCGCCCAGCAGAGAGATACTCGAGCAGCGGCCGCCCTTGTGCAAAAATTCGAGCTGGCTGAGCAAGAAGCCGCCGATGTTCTTCTCGGTCATATCACCGAGCGTCTCGGCGATATGCTTGGCGGAAATGCCCATGTCCCTGAGCTCGCAGGCGCGCAGGCAAAGCAGCATCATGCCGACGGACAGGCAGCGGCTGTCTACGACATAGATCTCCTGATCGAACTCACCCGCGGCGATCACGGCGTTCTGATAGGTGGACGACATATCGGCGCAAAAGGCGATATGGACGATCTGTGTATATCCCTCATTCAAAATCCCCTCAAAAAACTGACGGTACTCCTCGGGAGTGACCGCGGAGGTAGAGGGAAGCTGCTCACGCTCTTCATAACGCTTGAGGATATACTCGGGCGTGATGTCAACGCCATCAGTGAAGTCCTCGTCATCATACAAAACATGGAGCGGCGCGACGCGGATATTGTATTTTTCGGCGATATCAACAGGGATATCGGCGGTGCTGTCGGTGGTAATAATCACTTTGTTCATCGGGGTACACCCTCCGTCTATTATTAGATTGTAGAAATTTTAACATTTAGGTGCACTAATGTCAAGTAAATGCGCGCTCATTGTTGCACAAAGATTAAACCATGTCGGCCGGCGTTTTTGGAACTTTCATTTTCAAAGAATAAAGGGCAGTCCGCAGCGGAACCGCCCCATAGGGTTTATTTCATTTCCTGATCGCCGCTGTTGATATCCTGCTTGAACTCCTCGTTCAGCTCGGGATAAGCGGAGAGCATGGGCTCGACCTTTGCGCCCTTTTTACGGTCAAAATAGTTCTTGGTGATCTTGGCGACAAGACCCGATAAAGCCACCAGACAGATCAGGTTGGGCAGTGCCATCAAGCCATTACAGGTGTCGCTGATATCCCAGACGACCTGGCTGTGGATGGTCGCCGATACCGCGATCAGCAGGACATAGAGCACCTTGAACACGGTGACGGGGTACTTGCGGTTCTCTTCCTTCATAAAGCCGAAGAAGAATTCGACCGCCTTCTCGCCGTAGTACGACCAGGCGATGATGGTGGTAAACGCGAACAGCGGCAGGATGATGGAGAAGGTCGCCATGCCGAACGCGCCGAAGTTATCGGAGAACATCGTCATCGACATGAACGAATCCAGTCCGTTCTGCGACAGATCGAGCGCGTCAAAATAATGCGCGTCAAAGGTGGTCAGGAACATCAAGGCGGTCAGGGTGCAGATGACGAAGGTGTCGAAGAAGATCTCGAACACGCCCCACAGCCCCTGCTTGACGGGCTCGCGGGTCTCGGACGCGGAGTGCGCGATGACCGAGGAGCCTAAGCCGGCTTCATTACTGAAAACGCCGCGCGCCATACCCTTCTTGATGACGGTGGCAAAGGTGAAGCCGAGGATACCGCCGCCGACAGCGTTGAAGTTGAACGCCTTGGTGAAGATCAGGGAGAACGCCTCGGGGATGCGGTAGTAGTGCATACCGATGGCGATCAGCGCCAGCACGATGAACAAGAGCGACATGAACGGTACCAGCATGGACGCGACCCTGCCGATACGCTTGATGCCGCCGATGATGATGACAGCGGCGATCGCAGCGACGATAATGCCGACGATCAGCTTGACCATCTCAACGTTCTCAGCGCCCGTCATGCGCGTGTATGCCTCCGACAGCGAGCCGGAGATCTTGTTGGTCTGCACGCCGCTCATACCGATGGCGGCAAGGATGCAAAAGACGGAAGCGATATACGCGAGCCACTTCCATTTCAAGCCGTAGGCGATATAGTAGAACGCGCCGCCTGCGAGGTTGCCCTTACTGTCCTTTTTACGGAAGTAGAGACCGAGCACGTTCTCCGCATAGTTGGTGACCATGCCGAAGAAGGCGGAGATCCACATCCACAGTACGGCGCCGGGGCCGCCCGAAAGGATCGCCGCGACTACGCCGATGATGTTGCCGGTGCCGACGGTGCCCGAGATTGCGGTGGAGAACGCCTCGAACTGGGAGATCGAATTCACCCTGCCGTCCGCCTGCTTTTTCTTGCCCAGACTCTTGAGGGTCGGGACGATGGTGGTGTTGAGCGATTCGCCGAACTTGCGCACCTGTAAGCAGCGAGTACGGATGGTGAGCAGCAGACCGGTGCCCAAAATCAGGATGATGGTCGGCCAGCCCCAAACGTAGCTGTTGAGCACGCTGTTGGCTTTTTCAACGGTGCTGAGAAAACTTTCCCACATTTTCTATTTTCCTCCTTGTGGTGATGGTTGATATGATGATCATGATCGTTAATTATAAGAATGGATGTGCTCCGCGTTTTGGCGAGATGTCATGGATAGGTTTCGGGAGGAGCATTCCTCGGCG
>DNIP01000004.1:0-10760 GCA_003499325.1 Oscillospiraceae bacterium | reverse complement strand
CAACGGGGAGCACCCCTCCCCTACGGTAGACGTTTCATGTGCTTCGCATTTGAACGGCATTGGTTGGAAAGGTTTTCGGCGGGAGAAAGCCCCCGCCCTACAAATGACGAAGGGATTACCCGTCAAAAAACGGGTCACAGCCGAAGCCGTGACCCGCGCGAATACGATGTCAAAAAGCTCCGTCCTTTTGCCTGAGAGATTGACGCGCAGCAGCGCGCTTGCCCCTTCGGCACCTGTCTGATGACGGGAGGAGCGATCCCCTCCCCTACAAGCGGATGATATCCGCTACAGGATTCTCCGGAGTGCCGTCCCCACGCAGTCAAGCCCATACAAAACTATATGAAACAGGGCTTTTCAGCATGATTCAGCCGGCACTTTTTCTTTTTTCGAATTATATTATAGCACTATCCCGACAAAATGCAATAGGTTTTTGTTGACTTTGTCAAATTTTTGGCGGATAATAACAAGGAATGATGGGAGATCGAGCCATGAAGCATTATTATCCGACCTATTACCGCAAATTCCGCTGTATCGCCGCCGACTGTCCCGACAGCTGTTGTCAGGGCTGGGATGTGGTGATCGACAGTGAAACCGAGAAATTTTACAACAGCGTGCAAGGGGAGCTCGGCGAAAAGCTGAGAAAAGCGATCTACACCGATCCCGACGGCGACCGCGTCTTTCGCTTGGCGGAGGAGAAGAAATGCCCGTTCTGGGGTGCGGATCACCTGTGCGACATTTACCGCGAGCTGGGCGAGGAGCGCCTGTGCGATACCTGCGCGCAGTTCCCGCGGATCACGATGGATTACACGACGTTCACGGAGCATACGCTCGCCCTCGCCTGTCCCGAGGCGGCACGGCTGATCCTGAGCGCCGATGACGCGTATGCGGAGCTTTCCGATATCAACTGCGATGACTGCGACGATTACGACGCGGATGTGATGCGGTTTTTGCTGCGGGTGCGGGATCAGGCGGCAAGCATCCTCACGGAGCCGCTACCGCTCGCAGCGCGATTGGAGCAGCTCCGTAAACTGGCAACAGAAGCGCAAAGAGAGCTGACGGGAGAGGTCGCCGAATGCGAGCCTATATCGCCCGAGGTGTTTGAGACGCTGGAATATATCGACGAGGACAACCGCAAAATCATCATACAGGCGGCGAGGGAGCAAGCCGATCTCACACAGTACGAAACAGCATTGACGCGGCTGGCGCTGTACCGGCTGTACCGCTACCTGCTCGGCGCGATCGATACCTATGATTTGATCGCACCGATACGGTTCATCATCGGTTCTGTCGGTATCGTCGCAAATCTGGCGCAAAAAAGCGGCGATGTCATCACCGCCGCGCAGACCTATTCCAAAGAGATTGAACAGAGTTATGAGAACATGGAGGAGTTAGGAGTGAGGAGTTAGGAGTGAGGAGTTTTGGTTACTCGCAGACACTCGTGTCTGCTCGAACAATTCTTTAGAACTAAAAACGCTTGCAGGTAAATAAATTGCAAGCGTTTATCATATATTGGATGATTTGTTATAGATAATAATAATCAGGTGTGGACGAAGTCCACCATTCACTCCTCACTCCTAACTCCTAACTCCTCACTATCTCACACTCTACCGCTACGGTGTCGCCGAGGGCGACGTCGAAGAGCTCCTTGCCGTCCTGCTCCGCCTTGCGGATCGAGAGGGTATCGCCCTCGTGGGTCTGACCCGCATAGCGCACCTCGATCGCCTTGACGGGGCGCTCGCGCAGCTCCTTGACGGTGTAGGTGTTCATGATAAAGCGGATATACGACACATTGTTGGTGTGCTGGACAAAGTCGATATCGCCCGATTTCACCAGCACGGTGTCGATCTCAGAGAGCCCCTCGTGCTTTAAGCGGCTGAACGATATCTCACGCTCAGGGGCTTCCACATGGGTATCAGAGGTGATGCCGACGTCACGGATACGGCGGATCTTCTGGGTGCTCAGATCGAGCGCGCACATCTCGATGCGCGAATATACGCAGGTGTTGCCCTGCTCGTCCTTTAAGATGGTGTCAACCGTCATCTTGGCGCCCTTGGCGGACGAGATAAAGCTCTCGGCAGTGTAGCGCTCCTTCCAGACAAATTCTCGGTCGATCTCGATACGGTTGCGGGTAAAGATCCAAACACATCCGTATTTTTTGCGCAGCGATACGCCGTCGATGCCCAAATCCCCCATCATCTCGGTAAGGTAATCCTGCACCAGATCAAAGGTGCCCTTTACGCCTAGCTTTACATTAGAATCACAAATGCTGGCGGCGATGACCGCCTCTTTTTTCAGTTTCATCATATCCCTTCTTTCCGAAAGAATCATACCACAAAACAGGAGCTTTTTCAACAATTATCTTGCGCTTTTTCTGCTACAATCATGGTGGACTTTGACATAAAAATGCGGGTTTCTTGACATATACCTCATATTCATGTAAAATAGCCTCGGCATAATCCAATGGCATCACTCATTTAGGAGGAAGAACAATGGATATTTTTGAAAAATGCGAACGCTTCACGATTGCCGATCAGCTGCGCCGTGAGGGAATCTATCCCTACTTTCACGCGCTGGAAACACGGCAGGATGTGGAGGTCATCATGGAGGGCAAGCGCCGCATCATGCTCGGCTCCAACAACTATCTGGGCTTGACGACTGAGCCAACCGTGGTGGAGGCGGGGATCAAGGCGCTGGAGAAATACGGCTCCGGATGCTCGGGCTCGCGTTTCCTTAACGGTACGCTGAATATGCACCTAGAGCTCGAGAGTGAGCTTGCCGCCTTTGTCAACAAAGAGGAGTCGGTCACCTTCTCGACCGGCTTCCAGAGCAACTTAGGCATCATCAGCGCCATCGTCGGCAGGAACGACTATGTCGTCTGTGACCGTGAGAATCACGCGTCCATCTATGATGGCTGTCAGCTCAGCTTCGGCAAGATGGTGCGCTATAAGCATAACGATATGGAGGATCTCGAAAGAATCCTCCAAAAGATCCCCGACACCGCAGGCGTGCTGATCGTCACCGACGGCGTGTTCTCGATGGGCGGCGATATCGCCAAGCTCCCCGAGATCTGCAAGCTCGCCGAACAATACGGCGCGCGCGTCATGGTGGACGACGCCCACGGCTTAGGCGTGATCGGCGAGGGCGGCAGAGGCACCGCGAGCTACTTTGGGCTCGAGGATAAGGTGGACATCATCATGGGTACGTTCTCAAAGTCGCTTGCCTCTCTGGGCGGCTATATGGCGGCGTCGCACACGGTGTGCGACTATGTGCGCCACAACTCGCGCCCGTTCATCTTCTCAGCGTCCATCCCGCCGGCATGCTGTGCGGTAGCGCTGGCGGCTTTAAGGCACCTTAAGGCGCACCCCGAGCTGCCCGAAAAGCTCAACGCCCTGTCCGCGCACGCGCGCAAGGGACTGCGTGACGCGGGGCTGAAGATCCGCGAGAGCGAAACGCCGATTGTGCCCATCTATACCTACACGATGGACAACACGCTGATCAAGGCGAAGGAGGTCTATGAGGCAGGCGTATACGTCAACCCCGTCCTGCCCCCTGCGACCGCTCCGAACGAGTGCCTGTTGCGCACCAGCTACATGGCGACGCTGACAGAGGATTTGATCGACGAGGCGGTCGATATCATCGCAAAGGTGCTGTTAAAATGAGTAACGAAAAGAAAGTTGCCGTCGTCACGGGCGGCAGCAGCGGCATCGGCAGAGAAACGGCACTGCGCCTAACAAAGCAGGGCTGTATCGTCTATGAGCTGTCCCGCCGCGATCACCCGCCCTACGGCGTACATCACCTGAGCGCCGACGTCACCGATGAAGAACAGGTGAACAAGGCGATCGGGGAGATCATCACGCGCGAGGGGCAGATCGATATCTTAGTCAGCAACGCGGGCTACGGCATCTCGGGCGCCGCGGAGATGACGAAATCCGCCGATTCCCACGCGCAGCTGGAGCTCAACCTGTTCGGTACGGACAACGTCATCCGTGCCGTACTGCCCCATATGCGCGAGAAAAAGCGCGGACGGATCGTGTGCGTCAGCTCGATCGCGGGCATTCTGCCGATCCCGTTCCAGCTATGGTACAGCGTGAGCAAGGCGGCGATCGCAGCCTATGTGCTGGCGCTGCAAAACGAGATCCGCCCCTACGGGATCACCGTGTGCGCGGTACTGCCGGGCGATATCGCCACGGGCTTCACCGACGCAAGACAAAAGGATGACTGCGAGAACAGCGACTACAGCGAGCGTGTGCGCCGCTCCGTCGCCGTGATGGAAAGGGATGAGCGCGGCGGTATGAGCCCCCAAAAGGCGGGCGAGTATATCGCAAAGCTGGCGCTCAAACAAAATTCGCGTCCGCTCAAGGCGATCGGCTTCTCCTATAAGGCGGTCGCGGTGCTGACAAAGCTGTTGCCGCGCCGGCTGTCGAATTATATCGTGGGCAAGATCTACGCGAAGTAAAAGAAATAGATAAGGGGCTGTCGCAAAACAAAAAAGTGTCATTCTGAACGGACACGCGTGTCGAGTGAAGAATCTGAAAGTGCATACTTTTCCGTTGGATTACACATGAAAGGTGTAATGAAGTTGGATAGATTGCACTGTAAGATTCTTCGACAAGCTCAGAATGACACTAAAAGGGGCTATCGCGTTTCTTAGCGCGACAGCCCCTTTGAATTACTGTGTTCTGCTCGAGGCGCTCTCTTTGACCTCGATCCTGTTATCCTTGGGGGTGTAATAGATGCGGATCGACTTGCGCTTGGTCGCCTTGGCGTTATTATAGGCGGATTCAGCGAGCGGATGCTCCTTGTCGATCTTGTCGGCGTACTCGTACACCGCGATATCATAGTTGCCCGCGGGCAGGAAGAACGAGGCGTAGGCTTCTTCCTTTTTATCCGTGGTGTAGCTGCAGGCGGCGGAGTATTCCTTTTTACTCGATTTGTCGGTCATCACAATCGTGAACTGCGGACGGTGGTCGTCGTCATAAGCGGGGTTCGGCGATACGGAAGAGGCAGGGGTATTGCCCGCGCTCTTCTTCGGCGTGCTTTGCTCCTGCTTCTCGGGTGCAGGAGTTTCTGCCGCCTGTTCCTCACTGCCGTTGTCGGCATTGTTCTGCACATTCTCCTGCACAGGCGCCGCGGGAGCTGCGTCCGCGTTTTTAGAAGCCGCGGGCGAATCGCTCTTGTCGTCAGCACCCTCATCCTTCTTGTCGGCTGACGCCGCGGAGGACGTCTCGCGGGAATCGGCGGTCGCGCTCTGATCGGCGGAAGCCGAATCGGGCGTAGCGCCGTTGTTTTTATTGCCGCACGCTGTCAGAAAAACACTGAGCAGCAATGCGACGATCAGAATGATCGGGATCAAACGTTTTTTCATGTCAAAAACCTCTCTGTTATTCGGGCTCGGTGACGGTCTCGCCCGTCCAGTCGATGATGCCGCCGAACTCCTTGACGTTGGTATAGCCGAGGTCGGCGAGCTTCTGTGCGGCTTCTTTACTGCGCCTGCCGCTGCGGCAATAGACGAGGATCAGCTGATCCTTATCGGACAGCTCGGGAGGCTCCTTATCGGTAATCGTCTCGTTGGGAATACAGACCGCGTTCGGAATGTGACCCGCCTTATACTCCTGTTCGGTACGCACGTCGAGGATGATATAGTCCTTTTCGGTTTCTATCAGACGAGCCGCCTGCGCTGTATCGATCTGCGTATAGGAAGCGCTCTCCCTCACTGCCACGGACGGAGCCGCCGAATCGGGAGCGGACTGTTCCCGAGCGGTACAGCCGCACAGCACGGCTGTCAAAAACAATATCGCCGTCAACAATAATGCTGTTCTTTTGATGATACTGTTCATATTGTTATCCTATTGCGTCAGTCCGCGGACGAAGCGGGCGGGAATTTAAGCGTCCTTGCGCGGGCGACTGCATCGCGGCGCGATTGCAAAGCGGACGCGTATTCCTCGGGCAGATCGCCGAGTACCAGCCAGTCGATCACGCGGTCACAGCTGCCGGTATCGACATGATCGAAATACTCGGGCAGCATCCGCTCGACCTTTTCGAATTCATAATCCTCCTCACGCATCGCAGAAAGCAGCTCGTCAAAGGTCAGGCAGATCTTGCCGGGCACATTGGAGGCATAGTCGCGGTGAAATCCGCGGGACACCGCATAGCGGTCATGGTCATACGCGAAGAAAAGCATCGGCTTCTTCATCAGCATGAACTCATAGATGCAGGAGGAGTAGTCGGTGATCAGCAGGTCGGTGATATAGAACAGCTCATTGATATCGGGGTAAGCGTTCATCGAGAAGAAGCGGTCACGGAACCGTTCCTCAATCTCGACCTCGCCGGGCACCCACGGGTGCATTTTGAAGAGCACGACGGAATCCGTGTTCTCACAATAGTGGTAAAGGCGCTCGAAGTCGATCAGCTCATAGGGATAATAGGCAGTCTTGCGGTTGCGCCCACGGTAGGTCGGCGCAAAGAGGATGACGCGCCTGCCCTTGAAAGCGGGGTAGCTTTCATAGAGCTCGTGCTCGACCCTGCGGCGGTGTTCTTCATCGAGGTAGGGATCCATGCGGGGCATACCGGTGGGGATCACCTGTTCTTCTAATATCCCGAAGGGCTCAGAGAAAAAGTGCCTGATCGCCATGGAATCGGCGATCGCGAAGTCACTGCGGCGATGGGCGCAGTAGGGAGCGGGACAGCCGAAGTGTCCCCATCGGCTGTAGCCGACGCCCTTGAAGCCCGCCCCGGCGTGCCAAAGCTGGATAACCTTGACGCTGTCGGCGAGCTTTAGCGTATTGAACGCGGGGACATAGTCATCGACGATGATGATATCCGCCATTGCGATCCTCGCGATCACCGCGGCGGTAGAGAATTTTGAGTAAGAATTGCTCTCCGTGTTGCGGAGCGAGCACTTGATGACATAGCGCTTGTCGAGTACACGCCCGTGCATCCTGTCGTACAGCGCCGACATACTGGGAGCGAGGACGTCGCGCTTTTCATCAAGGAAAAGGATACGGGGTCTACGCAGGAATCGAAAAGCTCGGATCGTTGCATAGATCGCCTTTTGGAACCATACGTTGGCAGCGTCGGCAGCTCGTTTGACGAACCGTTTCAGCCGTGCGGTAAAGGGTCTCTTTCGATACAGATCGTCTTTTTCGTCGGATTTTTTCGCGTTCAAAAAAATGAGACGCAGCTCGGGGAGATCGGAGAATTCATCGGTCATGAAGCTGACGGTATAAGCGCCGTTCCCTGCCCCGTAAACAAAGCTCCTGCCAAAGCGGGCGAGCGTGTCAAATGAGCCGTCGAACAGCACGGCGGTCGAATCAACGCTATCGTCAGAGGCAAGGATACGGTAAGTCCCGCTCTCGATACAGCGGTTGAGCCCGTTGTTGGTCACGTTCAGCGACAAACGAACGGTGTTATCGTCAACGACCGCATGGCGGAACTCCGCTTCGACCCTGCCCGACAGCGCGACAAGATAGAAGCGGAGAGAACGAATTCTTTCCGCTTCTTCATCTGTTGCTAACGTTAGATTCAGGTGGATCCTCTCCCATGAGGCGTCCTTCAAATAAATCACAAAAACATCTCCCTTGACGGACAGAGGTCTTTATTCTTCCTCTAAGATCGCGACCGCGCGGCGGATGCCCTCTTTCAGGTCGATCTTCGGCTCCCAGCCGATGGAGCGGATGCGCTTGTTGTCCATGATCTCGGGGGTGGGATCGTTCGGCGAAGGCTCGGGCATCACCTCATCCTCGGGATTGGCGAACGCGAGCTTCATGTTGCGCTCGGGGAACACCTCGCACGCCGCCTGCGCAAAGCCGCGGATGGTGGTGTTGGACTTTTCGTTAGAGATATTGTACGGCACGCAGTTCTCGCCGTCGAGCAGGACATGCAGCATGGCGGTCACGGTGTCGGTGACATAGCAGAAGGAGCGGTTGGTCGCGCCGTTGCTCTTTAAGAGGATATCCTGTCCGCGGACGATGTTCGCGATAAACTGCGCCCACACACGGTCGTCGTCCAGACGGCTCGCGCCGAAGATATAGCTCGGGCGGACGATACGGATGTTCATATCGTACTGCTTTGAGTAGCTCGCAGCTAAGGTCTCGGCGGCACGCTTGCCGATGGCGTAGCAGCTCTTGTAGGAGGTGAAGTCAACGTAGCCGTTGTCGTCCTCCTCGATATAGGGCTTGCCGGTGTATAAAGTACCGTATACTTTCAGAGAAGATACGATCAAAGAGGCTTCGCTCTCGCTGTCCTTGGCAAAGTTGAGGGCATTTTCGGTGCCGCTGAGATTGGCGCTGATGGTGCCGACGGGGTCGCGCTCAAATTCGATGGCGCTCGCCTGAGAAGCCGCGTGGATGACAAAATCCGCGCGCTCCGCCTTGATGGGCTCGGTGATATCCTGTACGATCAGCTCAACGTCGTCACGCTCTAAAAGCTTGCCGAACTTCTTCTTCGCAAAATCGCCGAAGCGCTCGAGCGCCAGCACCTTGATGTTGTCGCCGTAGAGGTCGTTTCTCAAAAGAATACCGCAGGTCATGTAATAGCCGATGAAGCCGCCCGCGCCGGTGAGGAGCAGGGTCTTGTTCTTCAGCTTGTCCCATGAGATCGGGGCGTTCGCGATATCCTCTAAGTTGGTATAGATACTCTTTTTGACGTAATCCTTGACCTTATAAGCCATACTTCAATTCCTCCTTGGCGAATTTCTTGTAGTTTTCATAGTAATACTGAGAGCGCAGGGTGGTCAGATCCTCGGGGGTCGTAACCTTGATGTTGAAGCGCTCACCGATGAAAATATGTACCTTTTCGCCCAGCTCGATGAACAGCTCGCTGGAGGAAACAGGCTCCAAGATCCCGCGCTTGTACGCCTGGTCATGCGCCCAGAGGATGCGCTCCATGGTGTAGCCCTGGGGCGCCTGGGTGATGTACATGGTCGAGCGCTGGTAGCTCTTGCCGCAGGTCTTGCCGTCCTCGGAATAGAGCAGGCTGTCGATGGACGGGGTAACGGGCACGGCGGTCTTGTGCTTTTTGGTCTCTAAGATACAGTTGGTGATGAGCTCCTCGGAGAGCATCGGGCGCACGCCGTCGCAGATCAGGATGATATCCTCGGGATCGCGCGAAAACTCGTGGGTCGCCACCACGCCGTTATGGATGGAAGCAAAACCGGTGGCGCCGCCGGGGACGATAGACTTGACCTTTTGCACGTTGAACTGCTCGATCAGCCCCTCGAGGTGATCGATCCAGTCCTCCTTGCAGGCGACCACGATATGGTCGACCATCGGATGACGCGCAAAGTGCTCCATGGTGTGGATGATGATGGGCTTGCCGCCCACCTCTAAAAACTGCTTGGGCAGATCGACGGATTTCATTCTCGCGCCTTTACCGCCCGCAAATAACATCGCGGTAATCATAATCGTTTTCCTTTCCTTATCTCAATATGCAAAGGGCATAGTTATACATGGTTATTCTAGCACAGTATTGTCGGTATTGTCAACATAAACACATTAAGTGAAACACTTGAAAGGTTACAGAAAGATTACTAAAGTAGATTCACGTGTATCGTGATTAGATTAATCTTGATTTTCAAAGGATAATATGATAAAATGAATGTGCGACGTAAAAACCTAATATTTTTTGATAAAACAACCTATATTTTTACCTCGGTAAAAATACAGGCTTCACTTTATGGGTTGTTTTATCTAATAAGGTTTTTGCGTCGCGGCAAGAAGCTATGTATTTTTCGGTGCGTGGCTTTTGCCGCGCACTTTTTTATTGTATAACGGAGGTTATCAATGGCTTCGATGAAACATATTCCCGATCTGGACGACCTGCTGACCCTTTATATGCTGGAGCAGTGCGAGTTGACACACAAGCAGATATGGGAATCCTTGACCCGCCTCACCAACGGAGAAATCCGATATTCCGCTAATTATATCACCGCGATCCTGTTTAGATTAAGAAGCAATAAGCTGGTACAACAGTATCAGGAAAGTAAGACGCGCATCATTTATTCCGTGACTGAGGCAGGGAGCGAAGAATTGCACAGACGATTAACGATCTTCGGGATATACGACCATATCCTACACGCAATCGCGAACCGAGACGAATTACCGAAGATCAAATTCTTGGCTCCTGTAGATTTTGAGGGATCGTTCGATAACTTTCTGGAACGCTCGGAGTACGACAACGCGGAGAACATGATCTTTTCCCTTGTCCGCGCGGCATATAAGGCGGGTTGGTGCTCGGCAGGCGGAGACCCTCCGAATCCACAACCAATACTTCATCTGCTTCCTGACAATGATCATACAGATAATGCAAAAAGGGAATGACCACGCCGGTCATTCCCTCATTCTTTTATGCAAAGAAAACATTTTTGACAAAAATCTCGATCCCGATCAGGATCAGGATGATACCGCCGACGACCTCGGCGTGCTTGAACACACTGCCAAAGCGCTTGCCGATCCACAGCCCGAGCAGGCAGATCACAAAGGTGACCGCACCGATGATGATGGAGGCGGTGAGCGCCGAGGGCAGCTCATACGCGGCGAGGGTAAAGCCCACCGACAGCGCGTCGATGCTGGTGGCGACCGCCTGCATCAGCAGGATCGGGACGGTCAGGCGGCGCGCTTCTTTCTCCTCTCCCCCGCGCAGACATTCGACGATCATCTTGATCCCGATGAACAGGAGCAAACCGAGCGCGATATACGGCACAAAGCGCTCGATCACGCGAAACCAGCCCATCAGCGTGGTGACCAGCACCCAGCCGAGCATCG
>DNIP01000144.1:782-4484 GCA_003499325.1 Oscillospiraceae bacterium | reverse complement strand
TAGCCGTTCATCACGGGCATCTGAATATCCATCAGGATCGCCTGATAAAAGCCGTCGTCGGCTTGCTCCAGCATATCGACGGCGATCTGTCCGTTTTCGGCGTGATCCACGGTGAAGCCCTCCTGCGTGAGGATCATCGTGGCGATCTCGCTGTTGATCGGATTGTCCTCCGCCAAAAGGATATGAGCGCCGCTGATCTCCTTCTTTTTCTGTTCGGGAAGCTCCTCGGGCGTGTGGACGTCCTCCTTGTTGACGATCGGAAAGCTCAGGCGGATCGTAAAGGTCGAGCCCTTATTCTGTTCGGTCTGCACGACTATCGTACCGTCCATGAGCTCTACGAGCTTTTTGGTGATCGCCATGCCCAGACCCGTACCCTGAATCGAATCGACGGTGCGGTTGCGCTCGCGCTCGAAGGAGTCAAAGATGTGCTCTGCGAACTCAGGGCTCATGCCGATGCCCGTGTCCTTGACGCTGATCTCATAGACCCTCTCTGAGCCCATGCTTTCGATCTCGCTGAGCTCTGCCGCAACGCTTCCGTCGGCGGGCGTATATTTGTAGGCGTTGGAGATCAGGTTGAGCAGGATGCGGTTGATACGGTTCTTGTCGCATATGACGTAGCGGTGCTTGACCCTGCTGCGGTCAATGGTATAGGTAAGCGGCTTTGCCTGCATTTGCAGATCAAAGATGTGGCAGGTCTCGTCAAAGAGATCGACCAGATCGGCAGGCGCGGGGTCGAGCTCCATCTTGCCCGATTCAATGCGGCTCATGTCGAGGATATCGTTGATCAGCGAGAGGAGATGCTTGCCCGAGGTGTCGATCTTCTCGAGATAGGTACGGGTGGAATCGGGCACCCCCTCCTCCTTGAGCGCCAGTGCGGTATAGCCGGTGATCGCGTTCATCGGCGTGCGGATATCGTGGCTCATGTTGGACAGGAAGGTGCTCTTGGCGCGGCTGTTTTCCTCCGCGACCAGCCGCTCCGCCTCAATGAGCTGTTCACGCTTTCGGATGATGGAAAAGATGCTGAAGATCAGCAGCAGGGAGCCGAGCAGCAGACCGCCGAGGATCAGGATGTTTTTGCGTACCGTCTCGGCAAAAAAGGTAAAGCGTTCCTCCAACAGCTTGTTGGTTCCCTTGACGCTGTCGTTATCCGCCTCCAGCCCTGCCTGTCCGGCGAGCTTGGTGTGGGCGGTCTGTACCTGCGCCGTTGTTTCCCTTGCGTGATCCACCGTTGTGCGGTTGATCCATGATACCGAGACCAGCAGGATCAAACAGAACAGGATGATCCATACGACGGTGCTCTTGCCGATCAGCCGCTTTTTATCACGCTGCATCAGCGCGCGGAACACGATCATGCCGAGCAGACTCCAGAGGATCAGGATCATATAGGATTCCGCCGCCAGCTCACTTTGAGAGCGGATGTGCGGCAGCAGATAGAATACTGCGAAAATCAGGGAGATCAAAGCCCCGATCGCGCCGATGATCAGCGTGCCGTATTTTTTCTCCCGCTTGCCGATGACGACGGCGCAGATGGAAACATAGGCATAGACGATCGTCGCGCCGATGGTGGTGACGTCAACGATCCAGCCGATCGCGGTCCTGCCGAAGAACGGGATGACCATCGAGACCAGCGCTACAACCAAAAACGCCTTTGCGGGGATGCCCTTTTTGTTCAGCGCTCCGATGCGTTTGGGCATCATATTGTCGGCGGACATCCGATAGATCAGGCGGCTGAGCGCGACCATGTTGCCGATCAAGCCGGTAAAGATACCGCAGAAGGACGCGACGCCCATGATGACCAGCCCTGCCGTTCCCATCGTCTTTTGCGCGGCATGGAAGGTCGGCAGCCCACGGATGCCGCTCACATCGGGCAGCGCGGTGATATAGTCGGTCCAGCTGCGGAAGCCGTCCGGGATCGCCGCCGAGGCGCATAACGTCAGCATGATGTAGGCGAGCGCACCTGCGGTGAGCGCGCCGATCAGGATCGGCAGAACCTTTTTCTGCTTGAACTTGAATTCCTCCGCGGAGTGGGAGATCGACTCAAAGCCGATGAACGCCCACGGCGCGAGAATGACAATGGTCATGATCTGATCGAGCGGCTTACCCTGCTGTGAAAAGGCGGGCGTAATGCCGCTCAGCCCTCCGCGGCGGATCACGATGGTAAAGAAGCATACCGCGATCCCTGAAAAGAGTAATATTGCGCCGACCGTCTGCACCCACGCCGCAAGGCGTTTTCCCATGATACAGACCGTGCAGGCGACGGCGATGATCGCGACGGATAGCAGCACCTCGCCCATGTAGACGGTGTAGCCCGCGATCTGATAGGAGAAGCCGAAGCAGAAGATGTCGCCGAACATAAATCGCACGATCAGCGAAAGCGCCGTGCTGTTCGCCCAGATGACCGCCGCGTAGGTCAAAAGCAGCATCCACGCGCACAAAAAGCCGTGGTCACTGCCGAGCACCTTGGCGGCAAAGGTATAGGAGCCGCCCGCGTCGGGATAGCGCTCCGTCAATACGCGGTAGCTCAGCCCGATGATCAGCATGATCACCGCGCCGATCAGCAGTCCGATCGCCGCGCCCCACGGCCCCGCGATCGGCAGGAAGGTGGTACCGGGCATCACGAACGAGCCCCATCCGACAGCACTGCCGAATGCCAGCGCCCATGCGGGGAGAGGGGACAGGTATTTTGTCAGTCCTTCGCTGTTTTGTTGTGTTTGCTGAACACGAATCATGTTAGACCTCTTGTTAAAATGCGCAGATGAATAAACCTTTTGATGATTGCTTACAGAGGGGAGCCGATCAGCTCCATCAGCGTATTGCGGAGCTGTTCAGGCTCGACGGGTTTTGACAGATGGGCGTTCATCCCTGCCTGCAGGGAGCGCTGCACATCCTCGTCAAAGGCGTTCGCCGTCAGCGCGATGATCGGGATCGTGTGCGCGTCCTCGCGGTGCAGCGATCGGATCTCCTCGGTCGTTTCCAGACCGTCCATGACGGGCATGCGTACATCCATCAGTATCGCGTCGTAATAATCGATCTCACTCTTTTTGAAGAGCTTGAACGCCTCCTCGCCGTTCTCGGCATGGTCAGTCGTCATCCCTTCCATGGACAACAGCTGGATCATGATCTCCGCGTTGATCGGCAGATCCTCCGCGAGCAGGATCCGCTTCCCCCTGAGGCTGATCTCGGGCTTGGTTTCTTTCAGAGAGGGGCGCATGACGCGCTCGAGCTCACGGCGGACGATCATGGGAAATTCGGATTTCGGGATAAAGCCGTCGGCCCCTGCCGCCTGCGCTTCTTCTATGACGTCCTTGCTGTCATATGCCGTCAGCGCGATCACGCGGATATCATATCCGTAGCGGCTGCGGATCTCTCGCGTTACCTCCGCGCCGCCGCGGCCGGGCATCCGCCAGTCCGCCAGCACCAGATTGTAGGGCTCCTGCTTGGCGTAGCGGATCTCGATTGCCGAGAGCGCCTCGTCCGCCGAGGACGCGGTATCTGCCGAAACGCCGATGTCATCGAGGACGATGCCGGCGTGCTCCAGGGCGATCTCGTCGTCATCCACGACCAGCGCCTTGATCGTCGAAAAGTCAAAGGCCTCGGTGTCACGGTTGGCGTTCTCACAGTTTTTCAGCGTGAGCGTTACCGTGAAGGTCGAGCCCTCGCCCTTCTTCGACTTGACGTCGATGGTGCCGTTCATCATCTCGA
>DNIP01000144.1:0-685 GCA_003499325.1 Oscillospiraceae bacterium | reverse complement strand
CTGCCGTATTTGTTCTTGCGGCCGGCATCCTCCTGTGTAAAGGCTTCAAATATCTTTTTCAAGAATTTTTCATCCATACCGATACCGGTATCCCTGATCGTAAACCGCAGGGTCGTCTGGCGTTCAAATCGAGCGACCTTCTCGACGGTAAAGGATACGGTGCCGGGAGCCTCGGTGAATTTGATCGCGTTGCTCAGGATGTTGATGATGATTTGTTTGAGCTTGGTGTCGTCGCCGAAGTACCATTCGTCAACCTCACCGTTGATGTTACATTCAAAGGTCAGTCCCTTGTCGTTGCACTGGGACTGCACGATCGTGATGATCTGCTCGAGTATATCCGCCAGGCTGAATTCCTCTTTGTGCAGGGTCATCCTGCCCGACTCAATGCGGCTCATGTCGAGGATATCGTTGATCAGGCTCAGCAGATGTCCGGCGCTCTCGCCGATCTTGGTCAGGTAGTCCCTGGTCTGCTCGCTGAGCGTCTGATCCCGCAGCGCAATGCTGTTGAGTCCGATGATCGCGTTCATCGGCGTGCGGATCTCGTGGCTCATGCTGGACAAAAACGCGGTCTTGGCGACGTTGGCGTGCTCAGCTTCCTTCAGCGCCAGCGCCAGCATCTCGTTTTGCTCGCGCTCATGCCTGAGGACGTCGGTCACGTCTGATTTGAGCAGCAGGAAGAACCGCG
>DNIP01000146.1 GCA_003499325.1 Oscillospiraceae bacterium | reverse complement strand
GATTTGAGCAGCAGGAAGAACCGCGTCTCCCGATCGATAACATAGTAGATAAATCGCTTGTAATAGGTTGCGCCGTCGATCTCGCACGTGACGTTGATGGTGTACGAGTCGTTGTGCTCCAGATTCTCGGCGATCGCGTCGGTGGAGAGCGCCGCCTCCAGCTCCGCGATATTATGCGCGCTTGCCGAAGCCGCGGGCAGTACCTGATCGTGAATATAGTCGGTGTACAGACCGCTTCTGCGCTTGGGGAAGATACTGCCCCTGACGATCTTGGAGGCGTCGCCGATCACGACGCTGTAGTTATTGTCGACGATATAGGTGACCATGTCATACTGCTGTGCGAGCACCTTCTTGTTGAGTACCTCGGACACCTTCTCGTCATTATATTCCGTTTCCGTGCCGAACAGGATCAAATCCCCGCTTGTGGGCGCATGAGCGACCGATCGGGTGAAGCGCACAAAGCACTGGCGTCCCGATTCACGGCGGCAGTAGGCGACGAAGGTCGCGGGCGGAGCACCCTTGTAGAAGCGATCCATCAGCCGCTCGATGCGGAAGCATTCCTCATATCGCCTTTTGTCGACGTCCACCAGCAGACTCTCCCGACGGACGCGCTCCGCCTCTTCAAAGCGCACGCCCTTTTTATCGGTATGATACAGGTCGATGCCGTCGGCTTCTTCGATCAGACCGGTGGTCAGGTTGCTGCGAAAAACCGTCAGACCGGTATCGGCGGCGTTGTGCAGCTTTTCGAGCATCGCGTTGTATACACCCGCGCGGCGGTAGCTCTCCTCCTGCGCAAGATACTGCTCGGTGATATCGCTGATGAACACATAGAACACGTCGCCGTATCCGGGGAACTGGGCAAAGTGACCGTAGTCATCGACCCATCGGATACTGCCGTCCCTGCGGATGATGCGGTATTCTACATGATCGCGGTTCGCGGAATCCTGACTGTGGATCTGTTCCTCGATCGACTGATCGATCGAATCATAGTCCTCGGGATGCACCATTCCCTTGAAGGTGTATCCCGTCAGCTCGCGGAATTCGTCCTCGTTTTTGCAGCCGTACAGCTCCAGCACGGCGTTGTTGACATACAAAAGCTCCATCTGGGAATCGGCGCGATAGATGAAAAAGCCGCCCGGGATCTGCTCTCCGACCCATTCGATCGCAGAGGTCAGATAACCGCTTTTATACAGCTCATTTGCTTTTGGCATAGGGTCTCTCCGTTTCTTCTTTTCCAATTAATTACTGTTGTTTTTTCATAATAGTTGTGATCGATGATGAGCCGATAAAGGCAGAAAAAACTTATTCTTAGCTGTTTAATTTATTTATTATAAACTATTTGGACATAAAAAACAATATTTTTAAGAAAATATAGTAAAATTTTACAAAATCTTATAAGATGCAGAAAATCTGGTTCTTTTTGAGCGGTTTAAGTGACTTGTGAACATTACATAAAAAGCATGTGGTATTTATGGGATAAATACCGATTTTTCGGCTTGTATATTGAAAAAAACGCTGAAAAATACTATCATGGATTTGTATACGATCTCAGGCGATCAACAACAATATTATTTGCATTTTCAACCCTGTCGGATACAGGGGCAACGGCGTTTTCAATAGGGAGGCAGTCATGCGAAAAATTTATGATATCAACGACAATTGGGAGTTCACTCCTGTTGTCGACAGTGAGTTTTTGAACGGAGAAGATGCGGAGAACGCGCCTGTTGAGCAGGTGCGCCTGCCGCACACCTGCAAGGTGACGCCCTTCCACTATTTTGACGAGAGCATTTACCAGATGGTCTGCGGCTACCGCAGGCGGCTCGATCTGTCCGACCGCGGCGACAGACGAGTGTTCATCTGCTTCGGCGCCGCGGCGCATTACGCCAAGGTCTACCTCGACGGCGAGCTGATCGGCGAGCATAAAAGCGGCTACACCGCCTTTGAGACGGAGCTGGTCACCGATAACCCCACGCCGCTGCTCGCGGTGGAGCTCGATACGCGCGAGAGCCTGAACTTTCCGCCCTTCGGCAAGGTCATCGACTATTTGACCTACGGCGGCTTGTACCGTGAGGTGCGGCTCGAATACCGCGAGCAGAGCTATCTTGACGACGTGTTCGCAAAGCCCGCCGTTCCCGACGCGATCCGCGTATCGTCCAAGGCGAGCCCGCGTCTGGTCGCGGGGCTCAGCTTTGACGGTGTGATCGACTGCGATATTGATATTATCGGCGAAGCGGACGAGGTGTGTTTGTCCGTGACCCAAAAGGACGATGAAACCGTGCTCAGCGAGGTTACGGTACCTGTCGGCGGCGATTATACGGTCACCGTCCCGCGCGCGCATCTCTGGGATCCGCTCAGCCCTGTGCTCTATGAGCTGAGAGTCGAGCTGATCAAAAACGGCGAGGTGATCGATGCGCTGAGTCGCAGGGTCGGCTTCCGCCGTGCCGAGTTCAAGAAGGACGGCTTCTATCTCAACGGCAGACGCTTCAAGCTGCGCGGCTTGAACCGTCATCAGTGCTGGCCCTATGTCGGCTACGCGATGCCGCGCTCCATGCAACGGCTCGACGCGGATATCCTCAAAAATGAGCTTGGCTGCAACGCCGTGCGCACCTCCCATTATCCGCAGTCCCATCATTTTATCGGGCGCTGTGACGAGCTGGGTATGCCCGTCTTTACCGAGGCGCCGGGATGGCAGAATCTGGGCGATGATGAATGGAAGGACGTCGGTGTGGAGGCGGTCAGGGAGATGGTGCGCGAGTACCGCAACCACCCCTCGATCATCCTCTGGGGTGTGCGGATCAACGAGAGTCAGGACGACCATGATTTTTACGTCCGCACCAACGCGGCGGCAAGAGAATTAGATCCCACCCGTGCGACGGGCGGCGTGCGCTGTCACAAAAACAGCGAGCTGCTCGAGGATGTTTATACCTACAACGACTTTGTCCACGACGGCGTACAGCCCGGATGCGAGCCGAAGAGAGCGGTCACCTCCGATATGGACAAGGCATATCTGATCTCGGAGTACGGCGGTCATATGTACTCCACCAAGGCGTTCGACGATGAGGAGCATCGGCTCGAGCATATGCTCCGCCATGCGCGCGTGTTGGATGCCGTCGCGTCCCATGACGATATCGCAGGCTCCTTTGCATGGTGTATGTTCGACTATAACACCCACAAGGAATTCGGCTCGGGCGACCGCATCTGCTACCACGGCGTGTGCGATATGTTCCGCAACAAAAAGCTCGCGGCGGAGCTCTACGCCATCCAGGACAGCAAGGAGCCGATCCTCAAGCTGAGCTCGTCAATGGATATCGGCGACCATCCCGCCACCAACCGCGGCCGCGTCTATATCCTCACCAACGCCGACAGCGTCCGCTTTTATAAGAACGACAGCTTTATCTGTGAATATACCCATGAGGGAACGGACTTTCCGCATATGGAATACCCGCCCATCGAGATCACCGATTATATCGGCGACAGTATTGCTGAGAACGAGGATTTCGCCGAGACACAGGCGGAATTCATCAAGGATATCCTCAACGAAAGCTCGCGCTTCGGCATGAACAATCTGTCGGCTCAGGCAAAGAGCAAGGCGGCGTATCTGATGATGCGCTACGGTATGGACGCCGACGCCGCCTATCGTCTGTACGGCAAGTACATCGGCAACTGGGGCGACAAGAGCGTGGTGTTCCGTTTTGAAGCCTATCAAAACGGCAAGCTCG
>DNIP01000132.1:660-6338 GCA_003499325.1 Oscillospiraceae bacterium | reverse complement strand
ATGGGTCAGCTTGCCCGCTTCAAAGCCTGTTTCCTCCTTCAGCTCGCGCCG
Organism: Oscillospiraceae bacterium; assembly: GCA_003499325.1. Taxonomy (GTDB): domain Bacteria; phylum Bacillota; class Clostridia; order Oscillospirales; family Acutalibacteraceae; genus Ruminococcoides. Next base: position 6,287 of record DNIP01000132.1, on the reverse strand, counting down.
TGCCGCGGTCGCAGCGTCCTCGCCGCCGTCCACTACGCCCCCGGGGAACTCGAGGCTCAGGCATTCCGCCGAATGGCGCCACTGGCGCACCAGCACAAAGCTGCCCTGATACTCGGCGACGACCATCGCCCAGTCGGGCGCTTCCATCGCGACATAGTCGCCCTCGATCCCCGTCGCGGCGACCTCATGCTGCTCGTTCACGTCAAACACCGGTGTATGGAGCAGCCTTTTTGTATCGGTAATCCGCCATTTCAGTTGATTCTCATTCATCCTCTCACCCTCCGCAGTCGATTGTGTTCGCATAACAGTATAGCACGGAGCACTGCGCCTGTCTACCGGTTTTCACGGATACCGGCAAAAACAGGCAGTCCACCATAAGACTGCCCGTACTTTTATACAGAATCATAATGCTATCCTAACCGTCATCAAGCATCCAAATCACCCTTCATCTTCTCTAAAGAATCGATCGTGATCTTACAACCGGGCTTGACATGCTGCATGATGAACTCCATGATGTTCTCGGGTACGCCAACACAGCCGCCCGTATAGGTGCGGTTCATTCTAAAGCAATGCAAAAAGAACGCAAAGCCCTTCTCCTCCTTGCACTCGGCGTTATAGCCCATGTTGAGGACATATTGATACGCATAGTCGAACTCGGCGATATGCTCACTGTTTTCCGTATCGAGATCGGGGACGTCCTTGATGTTGACCAGCTCATTGAAATGCTTGCCCTCGCGCGCGTCGCCCGACCAATAGTAGTTATCGTCTACCTTGGTGTACTCCATCTGACAGCCGGGATCATCCGCTAATCCAAACGCCTTGTCGATGGTGAAGGTGCCGACAGGCGTGTAGGTGTCGTTGATGTTCGCGTTGCCCAGTCCATCCTTGCCGATAAAGCCCGGCGTCGCGATGATCTGCTGCCATTTGCCGTCCCCATCCTTTTCGTGCATGGTTACATACGCGGTTGTCTTGTCAACGCCCGCCACAACGATCAATTGCTCAGCGTCTTTTGTCGCGTCAAGCTCCGTGACCCACTTGGGCGATTCACGCACCTCCTGCTTCGAGGAATACAGCTCATCGGGCGTCGCGGTCGCGGTGTTTTGCGCCGCACAGCCTGCCAGTACAGAAACCGTCATCATAACGGTCAATATGATCGCCATAACTCTTGTCATCATTTTCATAGATAGTCCTCCGTTCTGATTATCAGCGTGTTACCGTTATTCCTCGAACAGCGGTGTGGAGAAGTAGCGCTCCGCAGTATCGGGCAGAACGGTGACGACCGTCTTGCCGGGGCCGAGCTTCTTCGCGAGCTTCAGCGCCGCGGCGACGTTGGTGCCGCTGGAAATGCCGCACATCAGCCCTTCCTCGCGCGCCAGCCGCTTCGCGGTCTCGATCGCTTCTTCATCCGTCACGACGTAGATCTCATCATAGATCTCCTTGTTGAGGATTGGGGGGATCAGACCGTCGCCGATGCCCATCTGCAAATGCGTGCCGATGGTGCCGCCCGCCAATATCGCGGCGTTCTCGGGCTCAACCGCCCAGATCTCGATCTCGGGATACTGCGCCTTGAGCACCTCGCCGATGCCGGTGATGGTGCCGCCCGTGCCGATACCCGAGCAGAAGCCATCGATATGATCGGCGCACTGCTGCATGATCTCCAGCGCGGTATACTTCTTGTGCGCTCTGACGTTATTGATATTCTCGAACTGCTGCGGCACAAAGACGCGCGGGTCTTTCTCCGCCATTTTCAACGCCGTTTTCAGACATTCGTCGATACACGCGCCGATATCGCCCGCGTCATGGATCAGCTTGACCTTTGCGCCGTAATGCTTGATCAGCTTTCTGCGTTCCTCGCTGACGGAATCGGGCATAATGATGATCGTCTTGTAGCCCTTCACCGCGCCCACCAGCGCCAGTCCGATGCCCTGATTGCCCGAGGTCGGCTCGACGATGATACTGTCGTATCTCAAAAGTCCCTTCTTCTCCGCGTGGTTGATCATATTCAGCGCGGTACGCGTCTTGATCGAGCCGCCCACGTTCAGCGCCTCAAACTTAACCAGCACCTCGGCGCTGCCCGGCTCGGGCATGCGGTTCAATCGGATCAGCGGGGTCTGCCCCACCGCCTCGAGTACGTTCCTGTATATCATACGATCACCTTCCAAATCCTTTTTGCTCAGATCATCCGCTCAACCGTATCGGGTTAAATATCATAATCAATTATGAAGCCAATCCATTATATACGATCGATAAACAAATGTCAAAAGCTCTGAGCCATCTTAATACGACAGCTGATAAGCATACGGTGTGATGAGATCGTATATGGTGACGGGCACACTATCGGGTCCCAACACCTCTTCCTGCGGCAGGATCACATTACCGCGCGCATCACGATGTGAGGGGATCTCCGCATAGAGCTTTCCCTGCTCATCATCGCGGTAATAGCTCCACACCCCGGAGAACGCGGGATTATCCTTGATCTGTTTGTCCGTCAAACCGGTCACGGGAGTCACCCAGACCGCATTGTTACCGCTGGAACTTCCTGCCTGCATGATCCAGTCGCCAAAGGTCGTTTCATGGGGCAAACGATAGGTTCCTCTGTCCCCGATCGAAAAAATGACATTATCATAGATCCACGGGTCGTTATCATGGAGATACTTTTCTTCCGACGCCGTAGGATTGAAATACAAATGATAACAAATGCTCTCCGAGGCATTCGGCGACGCCTCGCTGCCATCGTTGGAGCAATGGGTAATGACGATCGACTCGGAATTAACATAGCCGCAGACGCCGCAAAGGATTGTCTTGCCGCCAGCGTTCGATATAATCTCACCGGAATTACGGCAATATGAAAAAGTACAATACGATTTGCCGCCTTTCATATAACCGACGATCCCGCCCATATAGGAATCATCCTGCTCATTATCCGTGCCGCAGGTGAGCTTTCCGCTGTTCTCGCAAGAGAGGATCGTTTTCATCACATCGCTTGTATCCAGGCATCCGCCGAGGCCGCCGGTGTATTTGCCCGATGACGTCACCGCGCCGCTGTTCCGGCAGTTCTGCATCATCACAGAGCCATTGGATTTTGCGACCATACCGCCGGTATAGTATTTGACCTCCGGCGGTGCGGATAGGATCGCACCGTCGTTTTGACAGCTTGACAACGTCAGCTCTCCTGTCATCCGACAGACGATCCCCGCGGCATGATACGCCGATTCGATCGTGCCGTGGTTTTCACAGTCAATCAACGTCGCCCATACGGTAGCATATCCGACCAGCCCGCCGGCATAGTACTTGCCGGTCACAGCGACGTCGGCTTCGTTTTTGACATCGATACAAGTCAGTCGCGAGCCCTCACATGCTAACGCGCCGATTCTGCCGCTTGAGGAAGCGATCTGTCCCTTGATCGTCAGGTTTTTCACAACGCCGCTCAGGTTACTGAACAACGGTTTTGTTGTTGTCACGGTATGTCCGTTTCCGTCAAATGTACCGAAGAACTGCGAGGTATACCCGGAAGAAAGAGAGATATCCTTCGCAAGATAATATTTGCCGTCGTCCTTCATCGACAGGAAATCCTCCTGCGATGAGATCGGCTCCCCGTAAGGAGCATCGTCACGCGGGATGAGGTTCAGCCTGATGACCTCGTCAAGCTGCTCTGTCGGAACGCCGACATATTCATTCAAGAACCGATAGGTCTTTTCCTGCAGCGTCTTGCCGTCATAATCCTTGATGAATTTCGGATATTTTGAGCGGATCGTCGAGATCGACCGTGAGCCGCCGATCGAGCCGAAATTGGAATAAAGGTAATCTCGTATGATATCGGTCTCGCTCATACCGAGAAGGGCTTCAATGCAATACGCCACCATGCCCGTGCGGTCTGTTCCGATCGCGCAGTGAAAGATGACGGGATAATTCTCTTCTTTCGAGAGCACCTCGAATACGCCGCGCAGGGACCCGATGTTATCCTCGCTGAACGTGCCCTCCATCATATTCCCTTTGTAATCCATGGGCAGCAAATAATAGTTCACATCTGCGCCGAGCATACTGCTCTCTACCCCGCCGTACTCGTTGTTGGACGCTTTGCGCAGCTCGATCTCCGATTTTACGCCGAGCTTCTCACGCATTTCGGTAATACCCTTTTCCGTGATCTTTCTGCTGCCGTCGCTGTTGTGCAGCTTTCCGCAGCGTATGATCCGCCCTTGCTTGACGGTATCGCCGCTGAGCGTCGTATAGCCGCCGATATCGCGCACATTCGTAATACCGCTCACATAGAGATTGCGCGGACCGTTTCTCTCTGTCGTAAAGGATGCCGTCTTGCTTTCGTAAGGCGCGCCGCCGATCTCAGACACAACCTTCCAATAATAGGTAGTCGCCAGCTCCAGATTCGTGACCTCATAAGAGGTCTCGGTGGTTGTATATACATCTGCGTCCGAAAAATCCTCTGTTTTTCCGAAATACAGTTGATAGCTGCATCCCTCGGCAGATATCCCGCTTTCCGCGGCATAGGCTTCGTCGATCTCCGTATTCCATGAGAGGGTGATTTTCGCGGGACGGCTGAGCTCCTCTGTTCCTCCCGCATAATTCGAGATATCCTGGAGAGGACCATTCAAATACTGCTCTTGAAGATCGCTGTGTATCGAAACATGATCCCCGAGCGATTCCGCCACAATCCTGACAGGCGACGTCGACTCATCCGCAAAGGCGATCAGCACCGACGGTGTGATACAGGATATGGCTAAAATCAAAGACAACATCACGCAAATCATGCGTCTGTTTGTTTTTGTTTTTTTGTCATTTGTCATCATAGCCGTCTCCGGCACGTTCCTGTATATCATGCGCTCACCCTCCAAATCCTTTCGCTCAACCGTATCGGATTGACGCTATCATAATTCCAATTCATTATATATGATTGCTCAAAAAAAGTCAAAAAACTCCGAAAGCCGCCTCGGGTTTTGGCATAAACATGTAGCCCTATATGGATATCATCATTTTGGGACGGTTGATCTATACAGCTTTTTCAGCATTGGATCGGGAATGTACTTGTTTTAGCGCTGAACTTTATGACACATCAATGATATAATATAAACACAATAAAGAAAGAAGGTTTGAAAATGGAACTCCGTAGAATTCAAGAAAATGATTATTCGTATGTGCAAGATTTGCTCGTAGAGGCTTTTCCTCCCGCAGAAAGACCTAAATTCGACATTATGCTCGAAAAAGCCGACCAAGGCTTGGCAGATTTCTGGGTGATTCGTGAGGAAGACAGAAACATCGGATTGGCTTACTTGCTGACGATCGAAGACGTCACATACTTATTCTATTTTGCCGTTGACTCAACCTGCAGAGGAAAGGGCTATGGCACAACGGCGATGAAGTCGATCATGGAACAATATAAGGCCACTCACTTACTGCTTTCCTTAGAGGATTGGGAAGAAGAAGCAGATAATACAGAACAGAGGATCAAAAGACATCAGTTCTATCTCCGCTGCGGCTTGATCGACCTTCCGTTTACGCTGCAGGGAAACGGAACGGCATTCGCTGTGATGTCAAACACAGATACCATCGGACCGGAGAAATGCCGAACCGTGATCGAAGGAATTTTAGGAGCGTCTGTCGGCAATATGGAGATC
>DNIP01000132.1:0-476 GCA_003499325.1 Oscillospiraceae bacterium | reverse complement strand
CATCGTCGTCAGAATCGACAAGATCAGCGCGAGCACGGTAGCCAAAAGCACATAAAGCAAGGAGGCTCTTTCCAGCTTTATCAAACGAAGATTTTCCTCAAAGACATCCAGAAAATAGCGGTGTATGAGGTAGATGGGAAAGGTGTATCCCTGCAGATAGCGGAACGCCTTTATGGCTTTTTGACTCTTGATCCTTCCGGCGAGCTGTTTCACCAGCAGAAAGATTCCTGTAGAATACAGAACGCACGGCAGATTATAATACCCCTTAAAGAACGACACCACATAGCCGTTGGGGTCGGCTTTTGTTTCAAAATAAGTGCCCAGGATATGCGTCAGTAAGCCCGCAAGAGCGAGGGCGTAAATGATCAGACGATATTTCAGCTTGATTTCCCTCTTATGGATCACATACCCGACAAGGACAAAATACAGATATTCAAAGCCGACATAGATTTTATATGTCCATCCGAAATCGATTT
>DNIP01000073.1 GCA_003499325.1 Oscillospiraceae bacterium | reverse complement strand
GATCTGTGCGAGGTTTTCTCTGATAATTTTGCGGGATTCTCTTTCGAACATACTATTCCGTTCGAGCTCCAGTGGAATCGATTCATAGACGGGTTCACCTTTGTTTTATCAAAAGAAGATATCGGCATGCTCCGATCCTTTACCAAAGACCTCGGAGCGGCGGATATCGATTCGCAGCGACAGCATATCACTCTGTTCAACGAACTGTTGAAGGAGCATATCTGTGAAGCGCAGGATGACATACAAAAGAAATCGAAAATGTACAGGATAATTCCGCTGTCGGTGGGAATGGTGATCTCTCTGATGGTGATATAGGGATGGAAGCATATGGACGTTGATATGATATTCAAGATTGCGGCGATCGGGATCATCGTCGCGATCCTCAACCAGCTGTTGGTGCGCAGCGGCAGAGAGGAACAGGCGCTCTTGACGACGATCGCGGGCTTGGTGGTGGCGCTGATGATGATTATTTCACAGATCAGCGAGCTCTTCACGACCGTCAAGAACACCTTTGGACTGTAGCATGAACATTATCACGATTTGCGGCGTCGCGATCGTAACGGCGGTATTGGCGGTGATGCTCCGATCCCAGAGCCCGCACAGTGCGATGCTGTTGTCCGTAGCCTCGGGTGCGATCATCATTCTCAGCCTGCTCAAGCATCTTCCCGATACACTGTCGGGCATCCAAAGCGTATTGGCGGACGGAGGGATCAACTCCGCTGATATCGCGATCTTGCTGAAGGTGATGGGGATATGCTTTGTCACGGAGTTTACCTGCGACTGCGTGACGGAGGCAGGCTTGCTGTCACTGAGCACCAATATCTCCTTTGCGGGAAAGATTCTGGTGTTGCTTACCTCATTGCCGCTCTTTCAGAACATCATCAACGTAATCACAACGCTGGGCAGCTGATATGAAGCATATATTGATAGTGATGCTGGGATTGCTGTTGATCGGCTGTTTGACGGTCAGGTGCAGTGCAGGGGCGCTGTTTGATACTGAGAAAAGCGAGATCGAAAACAGTATTGATGAAGATACCAAAAGCGGGTTGAACGCGTTCGGTATATCGGGGATTGATGATATCGCCAAAAACGGCATCGACAATGCGTCTGTGTGGAGGTATCTCTCCGATTTAGTCACGTCATACAGCTCAGGCCCGATGGCGGCGATGATCCTGCTCACAGCGGTATTACTCCTTGCGTCGATCGCGGAATCCTATACCTACTCACTGCGCTATACGGAAACGAGAGATATCATGGGCGTAGTCGTCAGCCTGTTTATCACCTCGATTATCGTCAGCCCCGTGACGCAGATGATCGCACTCTCTGCTAAAGTGATCCAAGGCGCTGCGGCAATGATGACGGTGTATCTCCCCGTGATGGCAGGAATACTGGTGTTCTCGGGACACGCGATCTCGTCGGGCGGGTATTACGCGGCGGTGATCGCCGTATCTCAGGTGATCTCACGCTTGTCAGTGACGGTATTCACTCCGTTGTTATCAGTATTTTTGTCACTCTCGGTTTGCGCGAGTATCTCGTCACGGGTCAGGCTCGGCGGCTTCATTGAGCTTACGAGCAAGGGGTTCAAATACGGGATCACCTTTATGATGAGCGTATTCTCGGCGGTGATCGGTCTCAACGGGGCGTTATCCGGTGCGGCGGACAGCGTTGCAAATAAGGCGGCACGATTTGGGCTGAGCTCCTTCATTCCGATGATCGGATCGTCGATTGCGGAGGCTTACGGCGCACTGCAAAACAGCGTCGGCATCCTGCGATCGGGTGCAGGGGTGTTCGTTATCATCGCATTGTTTATTAGCTTTGCGCCGTTGATCACGCAATCGATCCTGTGGTCGGTCACGCTGTGGGTCGCAAAAAGCGTTGGCGAGATGCTCTCCGTTACCTCCGCATCGCCGGTCATCAACGCGCTGTCGCAATTCTTATCCGCGCTCAGAGCGATGTTGATCGCCGTGATGGCGGTGTTTATCATCTCGACGTCGATCATGATGTCACTGGGAGGTCACACATGAACGCGATCAAGGCGGTCAGCATGACGCTGTGTTATACCTGCGTTGCCGTCAGTATGATCACGGTGCTGATTCCGCAAAAGCGGACGCGCAGGGTCATGGGCTTTGCGGTAGGCCTCTTTTTTATCAGCACCTTCATCACAGCGGGTGCGACTCAGATAAGCGAGATCGATTTTAAATCAGCAAGCCCAAGCGAAATCCCGATCCCGACCTACAATGAAGAAACTTCTCGTGATACAGTCGCACAGATGACGGCGGATAATTTGACGCAGGCGTTAAATGAGCTGCTGCATAATGAAGGGATTATCCCGAATGATATCAAACTGACATTGAAAATATCCGACGAAGGCAGAATATCTGTTGTACGTGCCGTCATATATATAAGTGAAAAGGATATCGATAAAATGCCGACGATCAAAAGTATCGTCTACAGGAATATTTCAAAGGAGCCTGAAATACATGTTACAGGGGAAGATCAGCGAGTGGCTGGGTGATAAGCGGGTGATCAGAATCGCTGTGATCATCGGAACGGCGGCGGTACTTTTGATCGGACTGTCATCCTTCATCGACTTTTCTGACAGCGGAAAAGACAATTCCGAGCGTTATGCCGCCAAAACCGAAGCGCATCTCCTCGAGATCATCTCGCAGATCAGCGGGGTGGGGGAGGCGAAGATCTTTTTGACGATGGATAACGGCGGTGAGAATGTCTATCTCAAGAACACCGATACCAAAACGAAAAGCATTGAGCCCAAGGTGCGCGGCGTAGTGGTGGTGTGTGACGGCGGGGATGATCCGCTGGTTGTAGCCCGCGTGCTGGACGCCGTGACCAAATCGCTGAATATCAGCTCAGATAAAGTATGTATCACAAAATAATGCAGAGGTGGAGAAATATGAAAATCAAAAAGCAACATGTATTGGCGGCAGCATTGGTCTTAGCGCTCGGAGCGGCGGTGTATCTGAACTGGCAGTTCTCGGGAACGCCGCTGATCGCTTCCACATCCAAGGAGCTGGGCGCCGCGACCTATGTCAGCAATGATGCGACTGCCACAACCGATGAGGTCGCGTCGGATTCCGTATCCGAGATGACGCCCGAGGCAAAGCTCGCGCAGGCTAAGACCGACCGCACCCAGGCGCAGGATAAGGCATTGGAGGCGGCTGAGAATGTGCTGTCACTGTCAGACAGCTCTGAGGATGCCAAGGCGGAGGCTGTCAAGGCAGCCAACGCGATCGAACAGCGGATATTGGCGCAGAGCAATATCGAGGGCATCTTATCCGCAAAGGGATACCCCAGCGCCGTATGTTATATCTCCGACTCGGGGTGCACCGTCACGCTCTTGTCGAGCGAGCTGACCGATGACGCGCCCATGATCATCAAGGAAGCGATCATGTCGCAGTCGGAGATCGAGTTCAATAACATTGTCATTATCGACGTATAATACTAATACTAAGTATCATTAAAACACTTTAACATTTATTGCG
>DNIP01000148.1 GCA_003499325.1 Oscillospiraceae bacterium | reverse complement strand
CTGAAAAAGCTCTGGGAAAGCGATGACAGAAAGGTCGTCGCGAGCAGTCTGCCGATCTACACGATCAGCGATGACCTGCTCGAAAGCATCTTAAAGCGAAACCATATCCCCGAGAACAGCGCTGAGATAATCAGAGAATTTTACACGGAATACAGAGAAGCCGCAGAGAAGCTACTCCGGGAGTATCATGTGACGCTGGTGATCCCTGAGTTGAGCCGCGAGCAGTTCGAGCGTTCTCCTCTGAATCTTTCCTTGGCAGAGATATTCTTTGAAACCGACGTGCCGTATACCTATGAGGAATACGCCCTCCACTTGGAACAGACGAAGGAATACTCTCAGCGGCATGGGAACATGAAGCTGGAGCTTGACGATACGCCCGCCTTCCGCAATATCAGCTATGCGATCATTGGCAATCGACTCGTGATCGTATCAAAGAACAAATTCCCGACGATCCACTTTGTCATCCATCACAAGCGTATGGTCAAGGCGTTCCTCGATTTTATCCCTCCAATCAGAGAATAAGCAACACAGCGCCGCATAGAATAAAGAAATAAAATGCTGAAAAAGATCATAGTTGATTATCTATGTTTGTATGGCTTATTCCTTGACCACAACGCAAATCGCGGCTTTAGCATTCACAAAAGTTATCGGCAGGATCGCTCCTGCCGATTTTTCTTCTTTTGAAGCTTTGGAAGCTTGACTCCTTTGACGGAATTACAGTTGATCAGATCCTCGTCCTCAGCCTTTTGCAGACAGGACCGGAGTGCGATCTTGACATTCTTGACTGTTTTCAGGCTGTAGCCTGTTCCTGCTTTACCCTGAGAAGTATCAATCAGGCGACCTTTGGTGTACAGCTCCATCAGCAGTTGCCGGCAGGTGATGGTGGAGATATTGCAGATCTCCATACTGCCGATTCCGGGGTTGATATATCTTTCGAAGAAGTAGTCGTAGTTTTCATAGGTAGATTCACGGATGATCCCCTTGCAGTAGGAGCGAAGTCAGATGGCTGATCACTCGCTGAGCGTGGGATTCGGATTTGTGAGGAAGGTACAACGCTCGGTGATCTCCTTGTCGTGTTCATACTCTTCGATCGCGGACTTCAGCTTGCGGGCACATTCCGCCTGTGTTTTGGCGAGGATGTACTTGACCTTCGGCTTACCGTTTTCGTTCACGCCGATATTAAATCTGCCTTCCCGGCGACCGTCGCTGCGCTTGCGTAAGGTTCCTTTTCCGTTCTTTTTTAGATGTATAAATGTTTAATCGATTGTCGAGATCGTCAGCGTGGTCTCCTCGAGAACGTCGAGCAGGACGCGGACGGTATCGAGAGAAGTGAAGATGGTCACGCCGTTCTCAACTGCTGTCTGACGGATCGCGGTGCCGTCCTCGTAGTGCACGCCCGACATGATGGCGCGGGTGTTGATGACGTAGCTGACATAGCCTGCGCGGATCGCGTCGAGGATCTCGGTGCTGCCCTCGCTGATCTTGCCCAGCTTGCGGGTTTTGATACCGTTCTTTCTCATGACCTTGGCGGTCAGGTCGGTCGCCTCGATATTGAAGCCAAGGTCGTAGAAGCGGCGGATCAGTGGAACAGCCTCCTCCTTATCCTCGTCGGCGAGGGTCACGATGACGGTGCCGTAGTTTTGCACCTTGGTGCCTGCCGCGACAAGCGCCTTGTACATGGCACGGGATAGCTTTTTGTCATAGCCAATAGCTTCACCTGTACTCTTCATTTCGGGAGAGAGGTAAGCGTCGAGACCCTTGATCTTCTGGAACGAGAATACCGGGACTTTGACATAGTATCTCTTTTTCTCCTCGGGATAGAGCTGGAAGATGCCCTGCTCTTTCAGGCTCTTGCCGAGGATGACCTCCGTCGCGATATCCGCGAGGGAGTAGCCGGTCGACTTAGAGAGGAAGGGAACGGTTCTGGAAGAACGCGGATTGACTTCTATAATGTAAACGTCGTCGTTTTCATCCACGATAAACTGGATATTATACAGACCGATGATGCCGATCGCCTTACCCAGCTTCTTCGCATACTGTAAGATGATGCCCTTGACTCTGTCGCTGATGGAGAAAGAGGGGTAAACACTGATACTGTCGCCCGAATGGACGCCGGTACGCTCGACCAGCTCCATGATACCGGGCACGAATACGTCTACGCCGTCGCAGATCGCGTCAACCTCGACCTCTTTACCCATGATGTATTTATCGACCAAAACGGGCTTATCCTCGTCGATTTCAACAGCCGTTTTCAGATAGTGGCGTAAATCTTCTTCCTTAGAAACGATCTGCATGGCGCGACCGCCGAGTACGAAGGACGGGCGAACAAGCACGGGATAGCCGATCTCAGCGGCGGCTTTCACGCCCTCCTCAATAGAGGTGACCGCCTGACCCGCGGGCTGCGGAATGCCGAGCTCCTTGATGATGGCGTTGAAGGAGTCGCGATTCTCTGCTCTTTCGATCGCCGCGCAGTCGGTACCGATGATCTTCACGCCTCTGTCCATCAGCGGCTGTGCGAGGTTGATCGCCGTCTGACCACCCAGAGAAGCGATCACGCCCTCGGGCTGTTCAAAGTCGATGATCGCCATAACGTCCTCGGGAGTGAGGGGCTCAAAGTAGAGCTTGTCGGCAGTGGTGTAGTCGGTGGAAACCGTCTCAGGATTATTATTGATGATGATGGCTTCATAGCCCGCGCGGCGGATCGTCTGTACCGCGTGGACGGTGGAGTAATCAAACTCAACGCCCTGACCGATACGGATGGGGCCCGCGCCGAGCACGATGATCTTTTTCTGATCAGTTCGTATACTCTCGTTCTCCTCCTCGTAAGTAGAGTAAAAGTACGGCACATAGCTCTTGAACTCAGAGGCGCAGGTGTCGATCATTTTGAATATCGGAAGAATCCCTTTTTCTTTTCGGGTATGATAGATCGCCAATTCATCGGTATTCCACAAGCGCGCGATCACCTTGTCGGAGAAGCCCATCCGTTTTGCGTGATACAGCGCGGTTTCATCATGGATATGTGCGCTCAGCTCGCGCTCTGTATCGATGATATTTCTCAGCTTGCGGAGAAAGAAGCGATCGATCTCAGTCTGTTCAAAAATCGTGTCAATGTCAATGTTTTGCCTGAGCAGCTCGGCGATTGCAAAGATGCGGTCGTCGGTTCCTTTGCGAATATAATGCAGCATTTCGTCCGCTGACATGGAATCGAACTTCACGAGATAGAGATGATCGACGCCTGTTTCCAGTGAGCGGATGCCTTTGAGCAGACTTTCTTCCATTGTCCTGCCGATGCTCATAATCTCTCCTGTCGCCTTCATCTGGGTGCCGAGGGTGTTGGGAGCGGAGGCGAATTTGTCGAAGGGAAAGCGCGGCAGCTTTGTCACGACATAGTCGAGCGCGGGCTCAAAGGACGCGGGCGTATTGGCGAGCGGAATCTCCTCGAGCCGCAGTCCGACGCCGATCTTTGCGCTGACGCGGGCGATCGGATAACCTGAGGCTTTAGAAGCCAGCGCCGAGGAACGCGACACACGAGGGTTGACCTCGATCACATAGTATTGAAAGGACTGCGGATCAAGCGCGAACTGTACGTTACACCCGCCCTCGATCTTCAAGGTTCGAATGATATTCAACGCGCTGTCACGCAGCAAATGGTATTCTTTATTGGTCAAAGTCTGGGACGGACAGACAACAATGCTGTCGCCGGTATGCACGCCGACCGGGTCGAGGTTCTCCATGTTGCAGACAGTGATCGCGGTATCGTTCGCGTCACGAATGACCTCATACTCGATCTCCTTATATCCCTTGACGGACTTTTCGATCAACACTTGATGGACGGGACTGAGGGCAAACGCCTGCCTGCCGATCTCCAAGAGTTCAGCTTCGCTGTCCGCAAAGCCGCCGCCTGTACCGCCGAGGGTGAACGCGGGTCGGAGCACGACAGGATAGCCGACCTTTTCGGCTGCTTCTTTCGCTTCGTCAAGATCATAGGTGATCTGAGAAGGAATAACAGGCTCGCCTATAGACTCGCACATCTCCTTGAACAGCTCTCTGTCCTCGGCGCGTTCGATACTCTCGGAGGAGGTACCGAGCAGCTCGACCTGACACTCCTTCAATACGCCTTTACGCTCTAACTCCATTGCGAGATTCAAGCCCGTCTGTCCGCCGATACCGGGAAGGATCGCGTCGGGGCGCTCCTTGCGGATGATCTTCGCGATATACTCGAGGGTCAACGGCTCCATATACACCTTGTCCGCGATCATGGTATCCGTCATGATGGTCGCGGGGTTGGAGTTACATAAGATGACCTCGTAGCCCTCCTCCTTGAGCGCTAAGCACGCCTGTGTGCCCGCGTAGTCGAACTCTGCCGCCTGACCGATGACGATCGGACCCGAGCCGATGACCATGATCCTTTTGATATCCGTTCTCTTAGGCATTGTCCTTGCCCTCCTTCATCAAATCAATAAACTGATCAAACAGATAGGAGCTGTCCTGCGGCCCCGGGGCGGATTCGGGATGATACTGCACGCCGAAGGCGCGGTCATCCATGCAGGCTACGCCCTCGATGGTATCGTCAAGCAGATTGATATGCGTTGCGGTCAGGGACGTGTTTTCCAGACTCTCGGCATCTACCGCGTAGGAGTGGTTCTGTGAGGTGATCTCGATCCTGTTTGTCAGAAGATTCTTGACAGGATGATTGCCGCCGCGATGGCCGAATTTCAGCTTATAGGTCTTGGCTCCGTATGCGAGGGACAGGATCTGATGACCCAGACAGATACCGAAGATCGGAACAGTGCCGATCAACTCCTTCACGGCATCGATCACCTCGGGGACATCCTCGGGATCACCGGGGCCGTTGGAAAGGAAGATGCCGTCCGGATCGAGTGAAAGAATATCACGCACGTGTGCGTTCCACGGCACGACCATCACATCACAGCCTCTTTGGGTGAGTGAGCGCACGATGTTCATTTTCATGCCGCAGTCGATGGCGACAACATGATATAAATGCTCGGCTGAATCGTATCTTTGGAATCGGTTTCTGCTGACGCGGCTGACCGTGTCATGCGGGAGCGAGGCTTCTTTGATCGCTTTTTCTGCAACCTCTGTCGGAGTATCTGCAGAAGTGATCAGCGCCTTGCAGGAGCCGTGATCACGGATATGTCTGATCAACCGTCTGGTATCGATCTCACTGATACCGACGATGCCGTAACGCTTCATCACATCCTCTAAAGGTTCTTTACTGCGGAAGTTGGACGGCTCGCCGTTATACTCGCGCACGATCAGCGCGCCGATGGTCGGCGTATCGCACTCATAATCGTCGTCCGCCATGCCGTAGTTGCCGATGAGCGGATATGCCATAACGACGCCCTGATCGGTATAGGACGGGTCGGAGAGGATCTCCTGATAGCCGACGGGCGAGGTGTTGAACACGATCTCAACGATCCTGTCGTCCGTACAGCCAAAGCCCTTTCCGTAAAATACGGCGCCGTTTTCTAAGATCAATTTGCGATCAAGATTTGATCTGTCGTACATTTTCTTCATCCCTTTTGCTGTTCACTGATTTTGGTTTCAAAGCGATTCTTTGCGGTTTTGTCGGGGATCACGGTCGGATATTTGCCGCCGAAGCAAGCCGTGCAAAAGCCGCTGTCCGTTCCTGTCAGAAGCCTGACATTTTCAACGCTGAGGTAACCGAGCGAGGTCACGCCGATCTCTTTTGCAATCTCAGCGGTGCTCATGCGGTTAGCGATCAGCACGTCGGCGGAGTCGATGTCGGTACCGTAGTAGCACGGAGCGACAAAGGGCGGCGCGCTGACGCGCATATGGATCTCTTTGACTCCTGCCTGCCATAAAAGCTCGGCGATACGGCGGCAGGTCGTACCGCGCACGATCGAATCATCGCTCAGTACAACGCGCGTCCCTTTGACGATCTCACGGATCGGGTTGAGCTTGATCCCCACGCC
>DNIP01000119.1 GCA_003499325.1 Oscillospiraceae bacterium | reverse complement strand
ATATCAAACAACGCCTCCGCCAGCGAATTATAATCATCACACGTGATGCGCTCGCTGAGGATGTTCAGCGGATGGACGGTATCGAATTGTATGTGATCGTGCTCAGAAAGATAGCGGTCAACGACCGCGCTTTTTCCGTCCGCGCGGACATTGATGCTCCCGCCGTCAAAGGACGAGCCGATCGTGCCGCCGGTCATAACAATCAGGATTTTCATAGGATCACCTTTTTTCATGAGCGGAATCGTGTAGGGTACGGCGCCGACACGCGTGTCCGACGTACCGCATGGGTTTACGGCTTCAATCTGATCTAAGGCCTTCGATTGCATCAAAGCCTGCTATTCTCGGTACGTCATAAATGCCGTACCCTACAAAATCCCCTAACAAGAAGCCCGCCGAAAAGGCGGGCTATGTTTCTTATTTCTTCTCTAATTCTTCGAGAATGACTTTTTTGATGTTGGGAGCGGTGAGTCCGAAGATATCGAGCAGCTCCTTTGCGGGGCCCGAATAGCCGAATTCATCGTATACGCCGATCCTGCGGACAGGCACGGGGCACTCAGCGGAGGTGACCTCGCATACCGCGTCAGCCAAGCCGCCGATGACGTTGTGCTCCTCGACAGTGATGATCCTGCCGGTCTCCTGCGCCGCCTTGAGGACGATCTCGCGGTCGATGGGCTTGATGGTGTGGATGTTGATCAGGCGCACGCTCTTGCCCTCTTTTCTGAGCTCGTCAACCGCCTTGAGGCTCTCGAGCACGCACAGACCGGTCGCGATGACGGTGATATCCGCGCCCTCGCGCAGGGTGATTCCCTTGCCCCAGTGGAACTCATAGGTCTCGGGATCGTTGAAGCTGTCGATCGCCAGTCTGCCCAGACGGATGTAGACAGGGCCCTCATATTCGAGCGCCGCCTTGGTGGCCGCCTTCATCTCCCAGTGATCAGCAGGGTTGAGCACGACCATGCCGGGGATGGTACGCATGATACCGATATCCTCCAGGCACTGGTGGGTCGCGCCGTCCTCACCGGTAGAGATACCCGCGTGAGAGCCCGCAATCTTGACATTCAGGTTGGGGTAGGCAACGGAGTTGCGGATCTGCTCAAACGCTCTGCCGGTGGCGAACATCGCAAAGCTCGCCGCTACGGGAGTCTTGCCGGACGCCGCCAGACCTGCCGCTACACCTACCATATTTGCTTCGGCAATACCGCAGTCGAAGAAACGCTCAGGGTATTTGTCACCGAAGATCGATGTTTTTGTTGCCGCCGCAAGATCGGCGTCCAGTACAACGATGTCAGGACGAGACTCTGCCATCTCGCACAGCGCTTCACCGAAGCTCTCGCGCGTCGCCTTAGTAATGATTTCTGCCATCTTACGCCTCCAGTTCCGCGAGCTGTGCTTCCAGCTCTGCCATCGCTACCTTGAATTCATCCGCGTTGGTCGCCTTGCCGTGCCAGCCGACCTGATTCTCCATAAAGGAAACGCCCTTACCCTTGATCGTCTTCATGATGATCGCAAAGGGCTTGTCGGAGGCTTTTGCCTGCGCCATCGCGCTCTCGATCTGATCAAAATCGTGACCGTCGATGATCACGGTGTCAAAGCCGAAGGACTCGAACTTGGTGTCGAGCGGTTCAACGCCGCCGATCTCCTCGGTGGTGCCGTCGATCTGCAAGCCGTTGCAGTCTACGATAACAGTCAGATTATCGAGGTTGTGGTGGCCGGCAAACATCGCCGCCTCCCAAACCTCGCCTTCCTCGCACTCACCGTCGCCGAGCACGGTATAAACGCGGTAATCTTTATTGTCCATCTTTGCGGCGAGCGCCATACCGCACGCGGCGGAAACGCCCTGCCCCAGAGAGCCGGAGCTCATATCGATACCGGGGGTACCCTTCATATCGGGATGACCCTGTAACATGGCCCCGACATGGCGGAGCACCTCGAGCTCTTTCCAATCAAAATAGCCCTTGAGCGCCAGAACGGCGTACAGGCTCGGGCAGCAATGTCCCTTAGATAATACAAAACGGTCTCTGTCCGCCCAATCGGGATTGGCGGGATCGACGTTCATCTCCTTAAAATAAAGGTAAGTGAACATATCCGCCGCCGACAGCGATCCGCCCGGGTGTCCGGATTTTGCGTGAAATGTACCGATGATGGCGCCCATTCTCGCCTTGCACGCGAGAATCTCGAGATTTCTCTTTTCAGCCTGATTCATCCTTATGCCTCCCCAAAAATATGCAGCATTTTGCAGAATGGGCGCACTGCGCACCACTCCAGAATACACACATACTTTACCACATTTCTCTCAAAATATTTTTCATTATGTGAAAAAAGCCGAAAATCGGTCATTTATATTGAAACTACCTAAAAATTGTGATACAATCCCATCGGAAAGGAGCGAAATGTATATGTTGCTGACTGCCGATATCGGAAATACCAATATCAAATTTGGTATCTTCAACCAAAGGGAGCTGATCCGCACGCTGACCATCTCCTGCAACAAGGCAAAAACCGCCGATGAATACGGGGTGGAGCTATACTCGCTGATCCGCGTGATGGGCATCCACCGAGATGATTTTTCCGGCTGTATCATCAGCTCTGTCGTTCCGCTCATCACCACACGCATCGAGGACGCCGTGCGCGATATCCTCGGCGTTGATTCGATCATCGTCGGCCCCGGCGTCAAGACGGGACTGAATATCTGCATCGACGATCCGTCCACCTTAGGTGCCGATCTGGTTTGCGCCTGTGTTGCGGCGAACGCCTACAACAAGCCGCCCATGATCGTCATCAGCATGGGCACGGCGACGGTATGGTGCGTGATCGATCAGCACGGCAACATGATCGGCTGTCCGATCGCCCCCGGTATGTCCGTATCGCTCGAGGCGTTGACCAAAAACACCGCGCTGCTGCAGGGCGTTGACTTCTCGGCGCCCTCATCCGTCATCGGCAAGAACACCGACAAGAGCATCCGCGCGGGCGTGGTATGGGGCACGGTGTGCATGATCGACGGCATGATCGACAGGATCGAGAAGGAGCTCGGTCAAAAATGCCATGTCATCGCCACCGGCGGACTCGCCAAAACGATCGTCGAGCACTGCGAGCACAAGATCGATCTGCATGAAAACCTGATCCTCAACGGTCTGTGCCGGATCTATGAGAAGAATGTGAAAAGATAACAGAGAAAAGAGAACAGAGAACAGTTGATGTATCTCGCTTCGCTCGATCAATTATATCAACCCAAAACGCAAAGTGTTTCACTTCACTGTTATCTGTTATCTATTATCTGTTCTCTAATAAAATTGCGCTTCACCTCGTCGAAGTTTTTCGGCAAACATGAGGGAGGCAGCAGGAGGTATTTTTATGTCAAACGCAAAAACAAACACCTTTAAGCTGACGGGCTTGGGCATCTTGACAGCCATCATCATTGTGCTGCAGGTATTCACCACGTTCGTTCGCTTCGGACCGTTCTCGATCACCCTAGCGCTGATCCCGATCGTTGTCGGCGCCGCCATGTACGGCAAGGGCGCGGGCGCGTATCTGGGCGCGGTATTCAGCGTGGTCGTCGTGATCATGTGCATCACCGGCGGCGACGTCGGCGGCGCGATGGTATGGGCGGCGAACCCCTTCATGTGCGTCATCATGTGCATGCTCAAGGGTACAGTCGCGGGCTTCTTAGCCGGATGGATGTACGAGCTGATCGCACCGAAGAATCAGCTGCTCGGCGTGATCATCGCGGCACTGGTCTCCCCCATCGCCAACACCGGTATCTTCATCATCGGTATGCTGTTGTTCTTCAAGGACACTTTAGCGGCATGGGCAGGCGGCTCCGATCTGCTGACCTACATTATCATGGGTCTGACCGGCGTCAACTTCCTGGTCGAGCTGGGCGTAAACCTGATCCTCAGCCCGATCGTCGTCAAGATTATCGAAGCGGTCAAGAAAGCCAGCAAAGCATAATCTTTTCATCAGTTGAGATTGCCACGGCTTCTTTTGAAGCCCTGCAATGACAACAGATTGACAAAGCGCTCTGTATCACACGGTACAGAGCGCTGTTTTTATTCCGTTATTTCATCGTCTGATATGGGATCAGGCAAATCAATCGGCTCGGGGAGTTCTTCCCCGGGCTTTTCTCTTCTCTTTTCTGTTTTATCCTTTGACCTTCTGCCGATCAGGATACCGAGCCAAACCAGACCGCCGATCAGGATGGGGATGCCCGCGCCGAGCAGAATCCATTTGAGTACACTGTTGTCTTTTCGCAAGTCGAAAAAGCCTGAGGGTGAATCCTCTGCGCCATCCTCACCGATGCTGAGATCAGATTTTCCGCCGCCGCGTTGAGAAGCGGACCCAGCTGTGCCGGTGGTTGTGCCGTCGGTGCGGCTCACCTTTGCAGCCGCTTCCACATCCTCCTTGCCGAGCTTGACGGTCAGGGAAGGATCGCTCCAATCGGACAAAAGCTTTTTCTCCGCGTCCGCCGCCTGAAGCATATGCAGGGTGAAATCGACCGAGCCCGCCTTTAGCGCTTTGAAGGACACGCGGCAGAGCTTGCCGCTGACCGCCGTTGATGAAGCATACGCAAAGGTGACCTTGCCCTTTTCGGAATGATCGCACACCGTTGCGGTATCGTCGGCGGCAACGGAGTAGTAGCCCGCCATGTCATCGGCAAAGCGCAGCTCGAACACCGCCGCGGTCACCTCGCGCGCACTGTAAACATCGATGTAAAATACGGCGCTTCTCTCAGAGCGGGGCGTATACTCGATGGAGCAATCCTCCGCCGCGGAGCAAATACAAATCGGCAGCACCCATAACAGCAGGAGTGCTGTAATCAGGATCCGCTTCATATCACCATACCGCCGTTGACGGAAAGCACCTGCCCCGTGATAAAGCGGGCTTTTTCGGACGCGAGGAACAGCACCGCGTCGGCGATATTCTCGGGTGAACCGAGGCTTGTCAAAGGTGTCTCATCTTTTAACACGGCGACATCCTCATCCGAGAATCCCGCCATCATATCGGTCATCACCACACCGGGCGATACGGCGTTGACGCGCACACCGGAGGGGCCGACCTCCTTGGCGAGCGCCTTTGTCAGCCCGATCACGCCCGCCTTTGCGGCGGAATACGCCGCCTCGCAGGAAGCGCCGACCTCGCCCCACATGGAGGCGATATTGACGATCACGCCGCTATGGGCGCGGATCATATCAGGGAGCGCCTCGCGGCAGCAGTAAAATGCACCCGAGAGGTCGGTATCGATCAGCCGCCGCCACTCGTCGTCGGTCATGTCGGTCAACAGCCCCACATGAGCAATGCCCGCATTGTTGACGAGGACGTCGATTGCCCCCAGCTCAGCGCGGACGGTCTCAAACATCCTCTTGACCTGCGTGCTGTCGGCAACATCCGCCTGCACGGCACATGCTCTCACGCCGAGAGCCTGTAGCTTGTCCAATAAGGCAAGCGCCTTTTCCTCGCTGCGGCAATAATTCAGCGCCACATGATAGCCCGCCTTTGCAAAGGAGAGGGCGCATTGTGCGCCGATCCCGCGTGACGCGCCCGTGATCAATACCGTACTCATCTTTCTATCCTCCGTATTATAGAATCAGGCAACACCGCGTCATTTAATTGGTGTTGCCTGTGGTAAAGGGATCGAGTGATCCCGATTATTCTTTCGTCAGTTTCTTTTCCACGCAGCGGGCAGGAAGATCAGCAGGAACGGATAGAGCTCCAGACGACCCGCAAGCATATTGAAGCAAAAGACGAGCTTAGAGAACACGCTGAAGCCCGCGTAATTGCCGGTGGAGCCGACGATGTTCATACCGGGGCCGGTGTTATTCAAGGTCGCCAGAACGCTGGAAAAGCTCGTTGTAAAATCAAAGCCGTTCAAGGAGATCAGGATCGTGGACACGATGATGATCGCCATATAGATCACAAAGAATACGCTGACAGAGCGGCTCACCTCGTGAGTGACCTTCTTGCTGTCCATCCTGACGGTGTGGACGGTACGCGGATGCAGGATCAAGGTGAATTCCTTTTTGATGCCCTTGAGCAGGATTACAAATCGCGAGACCTTCAAGCCGCCGCCCGTCGATCCGGCGCACGCGCCGATACAGGTTGCAATCAGCACCAGCGTCTTGGAGAACTCCGGCCAGTGGTTGACGTCGGTGATCGCCATACCGGTAGAGGACTCGACCGAGGTGATATAGAAATAGCTTTGATGGAAGGATTGGAGGAAGCTGCCCTCAAACATCCCGTGAGCGGACAGATCGATCGCGATCGCCACGGTGAAGCCGAGAGTGAGCCCGAGATAGACCCACACCTCCTCGTTTTTGAACGCCTGCTTGAAGCGCTTGGAGAGGATCGCGATATAGACGTAGAAGTTCACGCCGAACAGCATCATAAAGACGGCGACGACCGTTTGCAGATACGGGCTGAAGCGCGCCATCGAATCGTTGTAGACCATAAAGCCGCCAGTGCCCGCCGTGGAGAACGAGGTAGTCAACGCGTCGAACAGGTTCATGCCGCCGAACAGCAGCAGGATACATTCGAGGAGCGTCAGGCCGCAGTAGATCCCGTACAGCAGCGCCGCGTAGTTGCGGAGCTTGGGCATGCTTTTGTTGACAGAGGGGCCGGTGGATTCCGCCTTCATCAGGTTGATCGTCTGATTCGCGCCCAGACGCGGGATAATCGCGAGCAGGAACACGACAACGCCCATGCCGCCCAAAAAGTGAGAGAAGCTGCGCCAGAACAGCATACAGCGGGGCAGGTGCTCGATCTCCGTGAGGATCGTAGCGCCCGTCGTGGTAAAGCCCGAGATGGTCTCAAACAGCGCGTCAACAAAATGCGGGATGGTCTTGGATATCCAAAGCGGCAGACAGCCCGCCAGCGACAGCAGCAGCCATGAAAACGCCGTTGCCGCAAAGCCGTCCTTGAGGTACATCACGTTACTCTGCGGCTTTTTGATGACCATCGGGACGCCAAGCGCGATCATGACAAGTCCGATGATGATAAAATACTTGAGATCTGCCCATTCATGATAGCAGATGCCGACGATGGTGGAGAGCTGCATACAAGCGCCCTCGATCACCAGAACCCAGCCGAGTATATAAACAATTAACCGTTTATTCATAGTGCTTCTCCGTCAATCGTTCAGTGTAATGCAGCGCCCACAGCAGAGCCGTGAGCGCGTATCATTATCTCAGAATATCTCTCAGGTCGGAAAGACCCTTGTGCTTCGTGAGGACGATCACCCTGTCCCCGAGCTCGATGGTATCGCCGCCGCCGGGCATGATCAGCTTGCCGCCGCGGCTGATACAGACGATCTGCAGATCGTTTTTCAAATTCAGGCGGGACAGCGGCACCGAGGTGACGGCGCTCTTGTCCCTGACGATGAATTCCAGCGCCTCGGCGCGGTCGTTGTTGACCTTGTACATGGTCTCGACGTTGTTGCCGACGGCATTCTGCATACCGCGGACATAGCGCGCGATCGACTCGCCGGTGAGCTGCTTGGGACGGATCACGCTGTCGAGCGGGAGGGTGTCCACCACAGAGGAGAACTTAAGGTTGCCCAGCTCCGTGACGACCTTCGCTCTTTCATTGACCCGCTTGACATAGAGCGACGCGAGCAGGTTTTCTTCATCGGTATTCATCAGGCAAACCACGCCGTCGGCGCGGTCGATATGCTCGCTTAACAAGAGATCCTCATCCATCGCGTCGGCGTTGATGATCATCACGCCGTCCAGATCCTCGGAGAGCTCCTCGCATCGGGCAGGATCCTTCTCGATGATCTTGACGCTGACGCCTGCTTCACGCAGGATCTTCGCCAGATAAAAGCCGATCTTGCTGCCGCCGAGGATAAAGACGGAACGACCCTTGTTCGAGATCGTGCCCAGCATTTTGAGCAGCTTAGCTGCCACGCCGGAGGGCGCGACAAAGGATACCATGTCGTTGGTTTGCAGGACAAAATCGCCGTTGGGGATCGTGACCTCTCCGTCCCTCTCGACAAAGACGATGCGCACCTTGCCCTTGAGGATAGAGGCGCAGTCCGCAACTCTTTTGCCGGAAATGGGGGTGTTGTCATTGAGGCGGATCTTGATGAAATCCACCTGCCCCTTCGCAAAGGAGCTGATCTTCACCGCGCCGGGGAACTTGACCAGTCGGGAGATCTCGGACGCGCAGGTATATTCGGGATTGATCGCCAGCGTGAGCTTGAGCTGCCCCTTGATCTTCTCCACATCGTGGATATATTCGGGATTGCGTACGCGCGCGATCGTTGAGCCGATACCGGCGTTTTTGGCGAGCAGACAGGTGTAAAGGTTCAGCTCGTCGGTAGCGGTGACGGCAATCAAAAGATCCGCCGATTCGATTCCTGCCTCATGCAGTACGGCATAGGTCGCGCCGTTACCCTGTATCGCCATGACATTCTGGGTATCGGCGATCCTCTCGAGCGCGTCATATCGCTCGTCGATGATGGTGACGGAGTGTCCCTCCTCATTGAGCTGCTCCGCGATCGAGCGGCCGACACGGCCTGATCCTACGATAATGATATTCATTGTGTTTACCTCGTCATATCGTAATGCAAACGAAAACTGTTTATTGTTATAGTATGAGTTGTGTTTAGAACTTGAAACACTTTTTGAGCTTTTTATACTCGCCGAGCACCAGCAGCGACATATCCTTGGTCAGGACCGTGTCCGGCTTGACGATGAATCTCATCACTCCGTTTTCACGGATACCGACGATGGTCAGCTCGTGTTTTCTTCTGATATCCAACTGGACGATCGTCTTGCCCATCCACTCGTCGGGGATGGTGACCTCATAGATGGAATGGGTGTCATCCAGCTGAATATATTCGAGCAGGTGATCGGAGCTGTAGCGGATCGCCGCCCATTTCGCGACCTGCTTCTCGGGATAGATCACCTTATCCGCGCCGTTGCGCAAAAGGAACCGCTCCTGCCCGTCACGTTCCGCACGGGCGATCACGAGCTTGGCGCCCAGCTCCTTTAACAGATAAGTGGTTTCCAGAGAGCTCTGGAAATCATTGCTGATGGTCACATAGCAGATATCAAAATTGTTGACGCCCAACGAACGCAGATAGGCTTTGTTGGTGCTGTCGCCAATCTGAGCGTCCGTGACGAACTCGAGGGAATTGTTGACCCTGTCCTCGTCATGGTCGATACCGAGCACATCGTGGCCGAGCTTGTTGAGCTGGATGGCGATATTGCGCCCGAAGCGTCCGAGCCCGATCAATAAAACTGATTTCATATTGTATCTCCTAACCTACTGTAATCGCTTCCTTCGGCAATCGAGACAGCTTTTTGGTGGAGCCCGACAGCGCCGCGTAGATGATGGTCAGACCGCCGACTCTGCCGAGGAACATCAGCAGAATGAGGATCACCTGCGAGATCACGCCGAGGCTCGGGGTAATGCCGAGGGTCAGTCCGACGGTACCGACTGCCGACGCGGTCTCAAACACACATACGCCGTAAGGCAGCTTTTCGATCATACAGATCGCCGCCGCGCTCACAAGGCAGAGCGTCATATACATCACAAGGAGCGTGGACGCAGTCTTGACGGCGCTTGACTCGATCCTTCTGCCGAAGCACTCGGGATCCTTCTTTCTTTGAAAAGAGGCGGTCGCGTTCTTGAACAGCACGGCGACGGTAATGGTTTTCATACCGCCCGCCGTAGAGCCGGGCGAGCCGCCGATCAGCATCAGAATGATCATCACCGCCTGACCGAACCGCGTCATGGAGTTGAGATCAAGCGTATTAAAGCCCGCGGTGCGGGGTGTGACCGCCTGAAACAGCGAGCCGAATACACGCTGTGCCATCGGCAGCTGTGCGAAATCATAGAAGAAATAGATCACGGCGGGAACAGCAATCAAAATCGCGGAGGTCACAATGACGATCTTACTCTGCAGCCGATAACGCTTGAAGCGGAATTTGTTGACGATGACATCCCGCCATGTCAAAAAGCCGATACCGCCGATGATAATAAGCAGCATGATGACGATATTGACGATCGGGTTCGTGGGCAGGGAGGTCAAGGAAGCGAATTTTTGCTCCGGTGTGCCCATCAGGTCAAAGCCAGCGTTGCAGAAGGCGGAAACCGAATGGAACACCGCCATCCAGACGCCCTTGACGCCGTGGCTCTTGACGAACACCGGCATCATGATGACAGCGCCCAGCAGCTCGATGATCGCCGTGCCCTTGACAACGAACTTTGTCAGGCGAACGATGCCGCCCAGACTGGGCGCGGAGATCGCGTTCTGCATCGTGCTGCGCTGACTGAAGCTGAACCGTTTGCCCGAAAGCAGGACGAAGGACGCCGCCATCGTGATGACGCCCAAGCCGCCGACCTGTATCAAGGTCAGGATAATGGCCTGTCCGAACAGCGACCAGTGGGTCGCGGTATCCTGCACGATCAGTCCCGTCACGCAGACCGCCGAGGTCGAGGTGAACAGCGTTTGATTGAACGGCGTGACCGCTCTGTCCTTTGCGGAGATGGGGAGCATCAGCAGCAGCGCTCCCAAGAGAATCACCCCGATAAAGCCGAGAATGATGATCTGAAACGACGACAGCCGTCTTTTCTTTTTGATTGGTTTCGTCATAGACTCTCCCCGCGGTTTCGGTTGGTGATTTGAGTTGAGCGGGCAAAATCCCGATCATCCGCCGCTTGCACTCGTACAGCGGCTTACTCGGAATAATGCCCATATGTATCTATATTCTACATCAACAGACACAGAAATTCAATAACATAATAGAAATATAAGTTCAAAAATATGCTGCTACCATTATGAACTTTTCGTACGGTCGTTATCAGCATACAAAATGACTAAAAATCACGATTGTAAAAATCTCTTTTTCTTCTTTATTTTTTCTATATAATATGATATACTCATACTTATAATGGGGTGATATGGGGATTCGTCCCGCTCTCTCCCCCATTTCTCACCGAATAGAAAGGAACTGATATTATGGGTTTATTCAAAGCGCTGTTCGGCGACTACTCGTCGCGCGAGCTAAAGCGCATCAAACCGATTTGCGATAAGGTTCTCGCACTCGAAAGCAAATACGCCGCGATGACCGAGAGCGAGCTGAAAGCTCAGACCGCGATCCTCAAGGAACGTCTTTCAAACGGCGAGACCACCGACGATATCCTGCCCGACGCGTTCGCGGTATGCCGCGAGGCTTCGTGGCGCGTGCTGGGCATGAAGCACTTCCCCGTGCAGATCATCGGCGGCATCGTCCTGCATCAGGGACGCATCGCCGAGATGAAGACCGGTGAGGGTAAAACGCTGGTCGCCACCCTGCC
>DNIP01000186.1 GCA_003499325.1 Oscillospiraceae bacterium | reverse complement strand
CGACATGGAGGATTTGCCGAGGTTCTTGTGGACGGTGTCGCCCTGCTCGGGGGTATAGGGATCAGAGTCGGAGGTGATCTCACCGTCCTTGAGGGTGACGATGCGCGTCGCGTACTGATCGGCAAGCTCGGGGTTATGGGTGACCATCACGACCAGCCTGTCCTCCGCGACCTTTTTGAGCAGATCCATGACCTGGATGCTGGTGTCGCTGTCCAGTGCGCCCGTCGGTTCGTCGGCGAGCAGGATATCGGGATCGTTGACCAGCGCGCGCGCGATCGCAACGCGCTGCATCTGACCGCCCGAGAGCTGAGAGGGCTTCTTGTGGATATGCTCCTCGAGTCCGACCTCCTTGAGTGCTTCCGTCGCGCGGCGGGTGCGTTCATTCGCACTGATACCGCTGATTGTCAGCGCCAGCTCGACATTACTGAGCACCGTCTGGTGGGGGATGAGGTTATAGCTCTGAAAAACGAAGCCGACGGTATGGTTGCGGTAGGAGTCCCAGTCGCGGTCGGTATAGCGCTTGGTGCTGACGCCGTTGATGATCAGGTCACCCTCATCATAGCGGTCAAGACCGCCGATGATATTCAGCATGGTCGTCTTGCCGGAGCCGCTCTGTCCGAGGATCGCGACAAACTCGTTATCGCGCAAGCTCAGCGAGACGCCCTTGAGCGCCTCTTGTACCAGATTTCCTGTTTTATAGATTTTTCGTATGCCTTCGATTTGCAGCATAGTATTCTCCTTTGATCGGTGAGAAAGGATGTTTTTTCTATATTATATGTTAAATACCTATATTTTATCGCCTATTATTATAGCATACATTATAGCGGCAAAAGGAGTTGAAGTAAATAGAGTTAACGAAAAGTTCATCAAATATTACAAAATCGGAAATATTCATGCAGGAAGAATCCCGCACAGAAAAGCATCCCCCGAAATCAGGCAATATCATTACGTTAAGGAAGGCTCCTTTAACTTAATGGTATTGCAAAAATCGGGGGATGCGGTTTACTGATGATTATTTCGGATAGAACAAGAAACTCAATCAAAAAGCGCGGCTTACTTCTTATTCTCCTCTGCCAGCCTTTCAGCCAGCTCAATGATATTCTGACAGGAGTTCTTGCGCACATAGTTGCGGCAGCTCTCGCGCATGGATTGGAGCTTCTTTTTGTTTTTGAGCAGCTTGCCTACCGTCTCGGCAGCTTTGCTGCTGTCCTCCAGGATCACACCGATGTTGTTCTCCACCAACAGCGCCGCGTTCTGCTCCTCCTGACCGGGATAGGCCTTGAACACGACCATCGGCAGCGCGCAGGCGATGCTCTCGGAGGTGGTCAGACCGCCGGGCTTGGTGACAATCAGGTCGCTCGCGTGCATATAGTCGTCAACATTGTCGATAAAGTAGAACAGCTTGGTGGGCTTACGGTTCTCCGGCGTGTGACGGAAGATAGCGGTCAGATGCTCTACGACGCTTTCCGTCTGCTCATACATATAGCGCAGGATGCTCTCCTCACCGAGGTGCTTGATCAGCTCGGGCTCATCATCGGTGACGATCTCCTTTTGATCGTGGAGCAGCCCGTCAAACGCGTCATACAGCTTTTTATTGCGGCCGGTGATGACGATGATCTGGTAGTCAACGTCGATTTTCAGCAGATTCTCATAGATTTCGAGGATATCCGTCACACCGAAGCTGCCCGCCATGATCAGCACGGTGAGCTTGTTCTTGTTGAAGCCCAGCTCATCGAGCACCTCCGCGCGGCTTCTGCCGTTGCCCTCATAAAAGCGGTCGAACACCGGATGACCGTAATCGTAGATGTGGTTGCGGTCGATCCCGTAATCCGTCGCTAAGATATCCTTCGCCTGTGACGAGGCGGTGATATACGCGTCGATACCGCCCGAGATATAGGTGCGGTGGGGGAGGAAGTCCGTGACGATGGAGATCAGCGGGATATGGATCGCACCCTCCTGATTCATATAGCCGACGATCGCGCCCGCGAACGGATGACAGCTGATGATAACGTCGGGCTTGAGCTCATCGAGCTTGCCCTTGAGCCGCTTGGCGCATTGCTGATAGATGACGTTGACCGTATCGGACAGCGGGGATTTTTTGTCGGAGCTTTTGTACATTGCGCCGAACAGCGCGGGCGTCAGGGTGACCAGCGCCTTGTATCCGTTGACAACGGTAAAATTCAGCACAGGGGAGCATTCCTCGAGCGCGTCGATGATTGCGACATTCGTTGCGGGTTGGTTCTCTTCCACATATGCCTTCAGCGCGTTGGCGGCGCGGTTATGGCCGCCGCCGGTCGAAGCGGACAGGATCAGTATATTCATGGTATCGCCTTTCTTTCTGTAACAAGAGTAGTGGTTTATTAAAACCGTCATTCGGTATTATAACGCAATTTATGAAAGAGCGCAACGTTCTTTTTGACGAATTGCGGAGCAGAATCTCCCTTTTTCCGTAAAAGATGCAAACAAAGCGGCAAAAAATAATTTTCATAATTCTTTAACAGATTATTAATTCTATTTTTCTGTTGTATGATACAATTATCTATACTGGGTAGATATGGGTATTCATACCCATCGAGTTATTTTGACCCTTACCCGTTCATTGATTCTAAATAAAGGAAGTGGTTGTTATGGCGGACAAGAATTCCAATACCATGGAATTGGATTCCATCCTGGCAGAGGCACGTAACCGCAGAGGCGGCTCTCCTGCCCCGTCACAGGCGCCGACCGGCGCCGACGCCAACACCCGACAGGCGGCTGTGTCGCGCAATTTGAACGATGACTTCATCGTTGTGGACGACGACCGCCCCGCTCAGCCCTATCAGGCTCCATCCGCAAAGAACCCCCGTTCATCTTATGATGACTATGAAGACGCAACTATGCCTAAGAAGAAAAAGAAGAAGAAAACCGCGCTGATCGTGACTCTGTGCATTGTCGGCATTATCCTGATCGCCGGCATCGGCGCCTTTGTCCTGTATATGTTCTCCGGCTCGGGCACAGGGCCCCAGAGCACCTTCTCCGACAACGTCTATGTCAACGGCAAATCCCTCAAGGATCTGACCATGGAAGAGGCAAAGACCCTGATGAAGACCGTCGAGAACGACCTCGCGGCAGGCATCAAGGTTGACGTTAAGGCAGGGGACAAGACCTATAACTATACCAAGGATGATTTCAAATATTCCTTCGATACCGAGACGGTTCTGAACGAAGCCAAGCAGTATTCCGAGGAAAAGGGCATCAAGACCGAGGACAAGAACTATGAGATCAAGATGACGGTCGATGATTCCACCTGCAAGGATCTGATCGCCAAGATCGCCGCCGACGTCAAGCAGGACGCCAAGGACGCCAAGGTGACCGCCTTCGATCCCGACGCGGAGTCTATGTTCACCATCACCGCCGAGTCCAAGGGAAAAATGCTGGACGAGACCACCAGCCTCAACGCCCTGTCCACCTTTATCAAGGGCGGCAATATCGCGGGCACGGTCGAAGCGACCGTCAAGGAGGTCGATCCCGAGTATACAGCGGATTACCTCAAGAAGAATATCACCAAGCTCTCCGAGTTCTCGACTGTTTCGACCAACAACTCCAACGGTAACGAGAATATGCGCGTATCTCTTGCGGCGTGCAACGGCTCCATCATCGAGCCCGGCGAGACATGGTCGTTCAATGATCATACCGGCAACTCCAACCTCGAATCCAACGGCTACAAGCCCGCAGGCGTTATCGTCGAGGGTCGCAGCGAGACCGGCATCGGCGGCGGCATCTGCCAGTCCTCCACCACCATCTACAACGCCGCTATCCTCTGCGGCATGAGCGTCGTGGAGCGCGAGTGCCACTATTATAAATCGGTATACGTTGACGCGGGTCGTGACGCGACCGTTGACTATGGCAACATCGACCTCAAGGTCAACAACCCCTTCAAATACCAGCTCTTTATGAAGTGCTGGATGGACGGCACACAGCTCAACTGTGAGATCTACGGTCTGGAGAATCCCAAGTTCGACGACGTTGAGATCCACACCTCCGATCCGTCCTACTTCGGCAACGGCTACAAGGTCACGACCACCCGTACCTACCTGAAGGACGGTAAAGAGGTCGATTCCGACGACCTGCCCTCCTCCACCTACTACACCTCCGCGCCCTCCTCGGGCACGTCCGGCAACTCCGGCGGCTCCGGTAACAGCGGCGGCGGTGATAACGGCGGCGGGGACAATTCCGGCGGCGAGGAAGCGCCTGCTCAGGAGGCTCCGGCACAGGAAGAACCTGTTCAGGAAGCGCCCGCACAGGAACAGCCCGCGGCCAATAACGGCGGCGAAGGCGAGCAAGCCGCACAATAAGCTCTACAGATCCCCCTGTCTTTGCAGGGGGATTTTTGCACTTTGGTGGATAAGCAGCCGCTTCCTTAACTTAATGATATTGTCCCTTTCCGCGAGATGATTCAACATACCGTTCGTGCAAAACGCACCACGAAATGGGGATAGATTCCGCTGATTTGCCGTATCTTTCGTTATTTTGACCAACTGACGGACAAGGTTTTTGGACAATACAACCAAGACTTTCGTCGCATTGCCAAAAATGGAAAAAACCACGTAAAAATTTTTCCAATCGCGAAATTTATTATTGAATATTCCGAAATTTTATGCTATGATTAAGCTACGCGATAAAATTATTATAAGGAGGAAATTATGAGAAAGTTTATTAGCGTAATCTTAGCTCTCATGTTGGTCTTATCCACGACCGTCGTAGCGTTCAACGCCTACAATGTAGTAGACGCAGACGCGCCTACGATCGAAGCTGCGTTGGCTGAGGCTGAGTATGAGGACGCATTAGCAAAAGTTTATTTCTTGATGCCTAACGGCAAAAACGGCCCTGTAGCCGATGATGACGTTTATGTTCATCACCCCGAGGTACTTGACCCCGATACGGGCGACGTCGTAGAAGAAGCTTATGATGAGCTCGTTATCGAAAAAGGCGGCAAGGCTCCGACCTGGTACAACGACTTCAACAAGGCTGAAGACGGCAACCACTATGCAGGTATCTACTGGTGGGACGCTGTCGCTTCCCCCGCTGCATGGCCGGGCTACAAGATGGAGATCGACGACGTGAATAACGGCGTATATTATGCAGAGATCCCCGGCGACGGCAACCTGACCTCCGCTGTTTTCAACAACGGCGTTGACGGCGGTATGGATCCCACTCTGGATATTTACTACAAGGCTGCGCAGACGATCGACAATAACATGGAAGGCGCTTATGAAGGCGACTATGAGACCCTGTGGGGCGATACCTACAATGAGTTCGACTTCGACGGTTGTATCTATGTCATCGACCCCAATCAGGTTGACATCAATCCCCTCTCCGGCAAGCAGACCTGCGGCGGTAACTGGTACTTCTACTATGGCAACGGTTGCTATGGCTCTTACAGAGTCGACGCGGAAGAGTTCACCTCTGCTGAGGACTGCTGCCTGAACCCCGACCACTTTAACGAAGAGGGCGAGCACGTAGGCTACCACGAGGACGAGCCCACTCCGACCGAGGCTCCCACCGAAGCTCCCGAGCCCACTGAGGCTCCGACAGAAGCTCCCGCGCCCACTCCGACCGATGTTCCTCTGCCTTCCGTCATTGTTGATAAGGATACAGATATCTCTGTTGAGGGTATGATCGACGCTGATTTAGTTGTAGAAGCTCTTGACCCGACTTCTGCAACGTTTGTCGTTTCCGGTCAGCTCCTTGCTCTGTATGATATCACCTTACAGAAGGACGGCCAGGAAGTACAGCCTGACGGTAACGTTACGGTCAAGATCCCCTCTGACGATCCCAATGCAAAGATTTACAGAGCAGAGACTGACGGTACTTTGACTGACATGAATGCTGTTTATGAGAACGGCTACTATGTATTTACCACCAATCACTTCAGCGTTTACGCTGTTGTAGGCGCTGCTGAGCCCACCGAGGCTCCGACTGAAGCTCCCGAGCCCACCGAGACTCCGGTCCCGACCGAGCCCGCTGATAGTTACATCGTAGCAGGTAACGCTACCGATATCTTCGGTACTTCCTGGAACGGTAACGACAATATGAACAGCATGGATCACCAGGGCAATAACTTATGGGCTAAGGAATACACTGTTTCCGGTGCGATGAAGGACGTCCAGCTCAAGGCTGTCAAGAACGGCACCACCTGGATCGGCGACGAGACCGGCAACAACGTCACCTTCAACCTGACCGACGCAGGTACCTTCACCGTATACTGCGACGGCGAAAAAACCTGGGTAGAGGGCGATATCGTCTCCATCAGCGGTCCTGTTGAAATTGAGTCTGTTACTCTGGTAGGTAACGGTATCGCAGACGGCAGCGGCTGGCTGAACAACATCAACTGGGATCCGGCTGCCGAAGCGAACCACATGACCAGAGTCTGGGATTCCAGATTCGAGGCTGAGTACACCCTCGGCGAGTATGATCCCACCGACCTCGAGTTCAAGTTCGCGATCAACGACGCTTGGACCCACAACTTCGGTCTGGCTGACGGCGGCGTTATCGAGAACGACGTAGTCACAGAGGCTGTCTACAACGGTTCTACCAACCTCAAGATCAACGGTCTGACCCCGGGCACCACCATCAAGATCAGCATCGACCTCTCCAACTTCGATTTCGCGACCAAGACCGGTGCTGATATGTATGTTACCTGGACTGCTCCCGCAGATCCCACCGAGGCTCCCACTGAGCCTGTAACCGAGGCTCCGACCGAGGCTCCTGTTCCCACTGAGGCTCCGACCGAGGCTCCCGCACTCAAACCCAAAACCTATTATCTGTACGGCACCATCGAATCCATGAACCAGAACTGGAGCCTTGATCCCGCTCTCGAGATGACCGAGGTAGAGGATGGTCTGTACAAGATCGAAGGTATCGCTCTCAAGAAGGCTGAGCTCGGCGTTGACCAGTTCGGCAACCCCATCAAGAATTCCGATCCTGCAGGTCCCGAGATCATCGGCGACAGCTTCAAGGTCGTTCAGTCCTCGAAGAGAGGCACTTCCGTATCTTACTACTTCCCCGACGGCGTAGACAACAACCGTACCGTATCTGAGGACGGCGTTTACACCATCTACTTCCGTCCCGCAGGCGACGGTAATCCCGAAGAGGGTTGGATCAAGGTTTATACCATGTCCGATCCCGAGGGTGATCCCGCAGCTCACGGCGCGACCGTAGGCGGCTATATGTACAAGTTCGAGAAGACCGGCGAGTATCCCGTACAGCCCACCGAGGCTCCGGTACCCACCGAGGCTCCCACTGAGGCTCCTGTTCCGACTGAGGCTCCCACTGAGGCTCCGATCCCGACTGAGGCTCCCACCGAGGCTCCTGTTCCGACCGAGGCTCCCACCGAGCCTGTTGTCGGCGATACTTATATCGTAGCAGGTAACGCTACCGAGATCTTCGGTACTTCCTGGAACGGCAACGACGCTAACAACTCCATGGAGTTTGCTAACGACGTATGGTATAAGGAATACACCGTTTCCGGTGCGATGACCGACGTCCAGCTCAAGGCTGTTAAGAACGGCGAGACCTGGATCGGCGACGAGACCGGCAACAACGTCACCTTCAACCTCACCGACGCGGGTACCTTCACCGTATACTGCGACGGCGAAAAGACTTGGGTAGACGGCGATATCGTCGAACCGATCAGCCGTCTGGACGTTCAGTCCGTAACCGCGGTTGGTAACGGTTCCTCTGACGGCGACAACTGGCTGAACAAAATCTTCTGGGATCCGGCTGCTGCGGCAAACCACATGACTGAGGTTTCCGACGGCGTTTATGAGATCGAGTTCACACTCGGCGAGTTTGACCCCTCCGACGTAGAGTTCAAGTTCGCAGTCAACGACGCATGGACCCACAACTTCGGCCTCGGCGACAACGGCATTATCGCTAACGGCGTAGAGACCGACGCGATCTACAACGGTTCCCAGAACCTCAAGATCACCGGCCTGACCGCAGGCACCGTCATCAAGATGCAGCTCGACCTGACCGGCTTCGACTTCGAGTCCAAGACCGGCGCGAAGATGACCGTTGCTTGGGGCAGCGATACTCCCTCTTACGTCATCGGCGATGCTGACGGCGACGGCACTGTTACCGCTAAAGACGCTACTCTGATCCAGCGCTACGATGTTCAGATGTCCGTAGGCGACAGCTTTGACACTGCGGCTGCTGACGTAGACGGCGACGGCAAGGTCACCATTCTGGATGCTACTCTGATCCAGCGCTATCTCGCAGGTATCGGCACCAACAAGTACCATATCGGCGAAACCGCTGGCGTAGCTTAATCCGGCACGATTCTGAGTAACAGATAAATACCTTTTGCTCCCCCTGTTTGGCAGGGGGAGCTTTTTGTCATAATGAATACGGAAACCCGAAGAAAAAAGTATGAGAAGGAGCTCAACAGAAAAATAGCTCATTTGTCATTCTGAGCGCGGCGAAGAATCTTTGAATAAGATCCTTCACTTTGTTCAGGATGACGCTTTTTCTACAGTATGAAGCCTTCTCCGCTAAAGGAAAGCCTTTTTCCTCTCAGCTCTGACCGATCCGCTCAATCAACTAACGAAGGAATGCACGCCTATTTTAGTTACCAAAAAAACAGCATTATATTTGTGCAAGCTGACGAAAACGATTCAACAGCGAAAAATATTTTACCACAATTCACAAAAAAATATTGAATCTCGGCCGATTGTGTGATAAGATGAAAATGCATAATAGCATAATAAATGCTTAGGAGGATTAATAATGAAAAAGGTAATCAGTTTATTATTGGTAGCGACCTTGCTTACCGCTATGCTTGCTGTGTCCTTCAACGCGTTATCCGTATCTGACGTCGAAGACGGCGTTCCCACTGTTATGTCTGTCAGTGAGGGTATTGCGGCGTATGAAGCGGAAAATGAGATGGAGCCCGGCTCCCTCAAGACCCAGCGCATCTATTTCATGATGCCGAACGGTAAGAACGGTCCCGTCGCGACAGAGGACGTTTATATGCACGTTCCCGAAGTGAAGGATGAAGAGACCGGCGAAGTCATCGAGGAAGCGCACGATGAGCTCGTGCTCAAAAAGGGCGAAAAGTCTCCCACATGGTATAATGACTTTAACATTCTCGACGGCAAGCACTATGCCGGCGTCTATTGGTGGGGCGGACCCGCTGAAAAGGACGGCTATTGGGTAGGCTACCGCATGGAGATCGCGGATTATGAGCAGGGCATCTACTATGCCGACATCCCCTACGATCCCGACGACGACACCGCTTCCGTTGCGGTTGCGATCTTCAACAACGGTGTTGACGGCGGCACCGACACATCCAAGCCCATCTACTATAAGGCGGCTCAGACCATCGACACCAACATCCAGGGCGCTTACCCCGATGATTATGATACGACTCCCTACGGCTCTCCCGATCCGTGGAGCTTTGATAACTGTATCTATGTCATCGACCCCAACCAGTACTCCGTCAACGCCTTCTCCCAGAAGCAGACCTGCGGCGCAAACTGGTATGTTTACTACGGCAACGGCTGCTACGGCGTGGAGTACAAGGAGGGCTTCGGCGAAGATTCCGAGTACCCCGACGGCACCCCCGACTGGTCCGACAACGTAGCAGATATGTGTATGAACCCCGATCACTTCAAGGACGGCGTTCACGTAGGTTATCAGCCTGATGTAGACGATCCCACTGAGGCTCCCAAGCCTACCGAGGCTCCTAAGCCCACCGAGCCCGCTCCGACCACCCATGTTCACAATCCTGCCGCTGCTGTCGCGGAGAACGTCGTTCCCGCTTCCTGCACCGCGGAGGGTTCCTATGATGAGGTTGTATACTGCCTCGATTGCAGCGAGGAGATCTCCCGCACCCATAAGACCATCGACAAGACCCCCCATAACCTGACCTATGTTCCCGTTGTCGCGGCTACCGAAGAGGCTGAGGGCGTCAAGGCGCACTATGTCTGCGAGGATTGTAATAAGCTCTTCTCCGACGCTGCCGGCACCGTTGAGGTCACTGCGGCTGATCTGGTGACCCCCAAGCTCGACCATCAGCATACTCTCCAGTTCAAGCCCGGCAAGAAGGCGACCGCGACCGCTGACGGCTGGAAGTCCCACTTCGTCTGCACCACGTGCGGCAAGTACTTCAATAACAATAAGGCTGAGATGGAGCTGACATGGGATCAGATTGTGATTCCTAAGCTGACCCCCACCGAGGCTCCCACGGAAGCACCCAAGCCCACTCAGGCTCCCACCGAGGCTCCCAAGCCCACTCAGGCGCCGACTGAGGCTCCCAAGCCCACCGATCCGCCTACACCGGCTGAGATTCTCGGCGATGTAGACGGCGACGGCAAAGTCACCTCTACCGACGTTGTTTTGATCCAGCGCGCGGACGCCGATATCATCACGGCTACTGCCGATATGATCAGACGCGGAGACGTTGACGGCGACGGCAAGCTGACCATCTTTGACGCGACCTTGACCCAGCGCTTCCTGGTAGGTATCACCGTCAAGTACCCCATCAATCAGCCGATCCTTTCGTCTGCTCCCCACTGAGGCTGATACATTATCAATAGAATGATCGATCCGCTCCCTCTGCTTATGCAGGGGGAGCAATTTGTTATAATGAATGCTGAAAACTGAAAAATGAAAAGATAATAATGAGAAGGAATTCGTAAAGTGTGTGGTCAAGCACTTTTGTCAGAATACACAAAACTGAGCCCGAAATATCTATACCAAAAAAATGATATGCCGTTGAAGTTAAAAAAAAGATGTGCTAAAATTATATTACTATCATTATGCCCGTAAGAGAGCACAGCCGAAAGTGTGATTCAGCTGCGCGTTTAAAAAAGCGAGATAAGACATCCGCAATATTTTTTATAGGAGGAAATTAACATGTTCAAAAAATTGTTATCAGTGCTTTTGGCAGTGATGATGGTCGTATCCGTCATGGCAGTCGGCGTTGTGAATACCGCCGCGGCTACGACAGACGGCTTCACTCCCGAGAGCACCAAGCTCTATTTTGACACCGAGGGCACCGGCTGGGATATGAGCACCACCAGAGATAAGGTCGCGTTCCATATCTTCGGCGGTGATCTGGGCACCGAGGCGAACCCGACCGCGGGTCTCAAATGGGGCGCCAGGCAGGCGATCGGTACCGCTACTTCAGGCGAGTCCGGCGTATTCGAGATCGATCCTGCCGCAAAACTGGGTATCACCCTCACTCCCGGCGTACAGTACAAGATCATTTTCGTTCATACAAACGGATCTAACTGGAAGGAGCAGACCTATGACCTGCTCTTCACCACCGATTGCCTCGGTCATGTCGCATACAGTGACGGCAGCACATACGAAAACCCCGTAGACAGCTCCAAGAAAACGACTGCGGCATTCTGGAGAGACATGGACGCTACCAAGTACGGTCCCGTTCTCCAGATCTCTTCGATCGGTAACGTCGTCGGTACCTGCCCTGAGGCTGGCAAGACTCCCGAATCCATCTTTACCGATTTCCTGACTGTCGTTGACAGTGTAACAAACGTTACCACCTACGCGAACGCTTATCATTATATGGTAGAGTCCGGCAACAAGACCGACCAGCAGCTGATCGACGATATCGGCGCGGGCTTAGGTCTGACCAAGGATCAGGTCCAAGCTGCGTTCACCGATAACGAAGTTGAGACCACATGGAGCTTTGACGCGTCTACGCTTCCCGAAGCGCATAAGCATACTCCCGGCGAGCCTGTACAGGAAAATGTCGTTCCCGCTACCTTCTATACCGAAGGCTCCTACGATGAGGTCATCTACTGCACCGAGTGCAACGAAGAGATCTCCCGCGAGTCTAAGACCATCGACAAGGTCACTCCCGACGCCAACAAGCTCTACTTCGATACCAACGGCACCGGTTGGGAAATGGGCACCAAGAATAAGGTCGCGTTCCATATCTTCGGCGGCGACATCGAGAACGGTCTCCAATGGGGCGCCTCAAAGTCGATCGGTAACGCTACCGAAGGTCAGCCCGGCGTATTTGAGGTCGATCCCGCTAACGGCAAGCAGGGCTATACCCTCAACCCCGGTGTGCAATACAAGATCATCTTTGTCCGTACCGATGGCAGAAACTGGAAAGAACAGACCTATGATCTGCTCTTCACTACCGATTGCCTCGGTCACATCGCGTACTGCGACGGCACCGAGTATGAGAATCCCGTAGACAGCTCCAAAAAGACCTTAGCTGCATTCTGGAAGGATATGGACGCTACCGAGGTCGGTCCCGTGCTCCAGATCTCTTCGATCGGTAACGTCGTCGGCACCTGCCCCGAGGCAGGCAAGACTCCCGCGTCTATCTTCACCGACTTTTTGACTGTCGTTGACAGCGTCACCGGCACCACTACCTATGTCAACGCTAAAAAATATGTTGTCGAGCCCGGCACCAAGACCGATCAGCAGCTGATCGACGATATCGGCACAGGCTTAGGTCTGACCAAGCAGCAGGTCTACGACGCGTTCACCAACAACAGCGTTGAGACCACTTGGGATTACACCGTATCCACCCTGCCCGGCGAGGTAGTTCCCGCTCATACCCATACGCCCGGCGAGCCGGTACAGGAGAACGTTGTTCCCGCTTCCTGCACGGCAGAAGGCTCTTATGACGAGGTCGTATACTGCACCGGCTGTAACGAGGAACTCTCCCGCGAGCATAAGACCATCGACAAGCTCGCTCATACTCCCGGTGAGGCTGTTCGCGAGAACGAAGTTCCCGCATCCTGCAAGGCTGAGGGCTCTTATGACGAGGTCGTATACTGCACCGAGTGTAACGAGGAACTTTCCCGTGAGACCAAGACTATCGATAAGCTCGCTCATACTCCCGGCGAGCCGGTACAGGAGAACGTTGATCCTGCTTCCTGCACCGCAGAGGGCTCCTATGACGAGGTCGTCTACTGCACCGAGTGCGGCGAAAAGCTCTCCCAAACCCACAAGACCATCGATAAGCTCGCCCATACTCCCGGCGGCGAGGTTATCGAGAACAGAGAGGTCACTCACGACTATATCCAATATGAAGTAGTACACTATTGCACTGACTGTAACATAGAGCTGAGCCGTGAGACGGTTCAGGAGCCCATCATCACCCATACCTTGACCTATGTTCCCGAGGTCCCCGCTACCGAGGAAGCTGAAGGCACCAAGGCGCATTACACCTGCTCCGGCTGCGACAAGCTCTTCTCCGACGCTGCCGGTACTGTAGAGGTCACCGAGGCTGATCTGGTCATCCCGAAACTCACACATACCCATACGCCCGGCGAGCCGGTACAGGAGAACGTCGTTCCCGCCTCCTGCTCCGCGGAAGGCTCCTATGACGTGGTCGTATACTGCACCTCTTGTAATGCTGAGATTTCCCGCGAGCACAAGACCATCGACAAGCTCGCTCATACGCTCACCTATAAGGCAGGCAAAAAGGCGACTGAAGAAGCTGATGGTTGGCAAGCTCACTTCGTATGCACCGAGTGTAAAAAGTACTTTGCCGACGGAGAAGGTCAGCAAGAGATCACTTGGGAACAGATCGTGATCCCGAAGCTTACTCATGTTCATACTCCCGGCGAGCCGGTACAGGAGAACGTCGTTCCCGCTTCCTGCTCCGCGGAAGGCTCCTATGACGAGGTCGTTTACTGCACCTCCTGTAACGCTGAGCTCTCCCGTGAGCACAAGACCATTGATAAGCTCGCTCATACTCCCGGTACGGCTGTACAGGAGAACGTTGTTCCCGCTTCCTGCTCCGCAGAAGGCTCCTATGACGAGGTCGTTTACTGCACCTCCTGTAACGCTGAGCTCTCCCGTGAGCACAAGACCATCGATAAGCTCGCTCATACGCCCGGTACGGCAGTACAGGAGAACGTTGTTCCCGCTTCCTGTACCGCAGAAGGCTCCTATGACGAGGTCGTTTACTGCACCGAGTGTCAGGCTGAGCTCTCCCGCGAGCACAAGACCATCGACAAGACTGCCCATACTATCATGATCAGACCCGGTCAGGCGGCAACCACAGAGGCAGACGGATGGAATACCCACTTCTACTGCACCGAGTGCAACAAGCTCTTCACCAACGCTACCGGCACCAATGAGACCACTTGGGAAGCGGTTAGAATCCCGAGGATCGTTACCGGCAAGCTCGGTGATATCGACGGCGACGGTATCGTTACCATTCTCGACGTTACCGTGATCCAGCGTGTCCTTGCATACATTAAGCCTGCCGACGATAAGATGAAGAAGCTCGGCGACGTTGACGGCGACGGCAAGATCACCGCGCTCGACGCTACCAAGCTCCAGCGCTGGCTCTTAGGTCTGAACCAGGATCTTAATATCGGCGAAGACGTCTGATCCCGTCATTGTTGAACAACTGAATCAATGATACTGCTCCCTCTGCATTTTGCAGGGGGAGCATTTTTAGTGAATAGTGAAAACTGAATTATGAAGAAATAACAATGAAGAGGGATTCGAAAATGTGCGATTGCATTCATTTTTATTTTCGGCACTTTTGTAATACTTTTGTCATAATACACAAAAGTGGGGCTAAAATCTCTATTAAAAAATAAACAAATATCGTTGAATATTTTGAAAAGATATGTTAGAATTATATTGTCTGAAAATATATCCCGAGGAGGATTAACATGAAAAAAATTATCAGCATGTTGTTGGTTCTTGCCATGATGATCACAGTGCTTACTGTCGGCATCGCCACAACAACCGCCGCTGAAACGGCGACCATCACGATCTACGGCCTTGACGGCACTACCGACGTCAAGGAATTCAACGTAGGCGACGAGTTCACGGTTTACACCACTCTGAACGCTTCCGCTTCCGCTCCTAACGGCATGATCGGCTCGGTTCAGGGTACCCAGACCTACTCTTCGGACGTACTTTCTCTGGCTGATGAGATCAGCGGACAGTACGGCGAGTTTGTAGATCTTGTCAAGGTATTCCCCGTAACCGGCGAGAGCACCGTTGCCAACGCCGCGCAGGCAGGAAAGATCACCTACAACGCGACCAACCCCAACACCTCCAATGCGTTCAAATTCGATTCCGCTTCCTCTCAGCTGATCGTTACCACCTATAAGGTAACCGCTGCGGGTACCGGTGAAGTCAAGAACGCGCTCAAGAACCTCGCGGTTGCCGACGCTGATCTGACCAGAATCATCTTTGAGGGTCAGCTCCAGGAAGGCAAGTCTATCGCGGGTAAGGCGACCTTTACCGATCCCACTCCCACCATCGACCACGCTGAGGTTCGCATCCATAACCTCGACGGTTCCGTTGAGACCAAGTCCTTCAACATCGGCGATACCTTCAATGTATACACCACCCTCGACGCTTCCTCCGTCAACAACGGTTTGATGGGCTCCGTC
Organism: Oscillospiraceae bacterium; assembly: GCA_003499325.1. GTDB lineage: Bacteria > Bacillota > Clostridia > Oscillospirales > Acutalibacteraceae > Ruminococcoides. Next base: position 5,442 of record DNIP01000186.1, on the reverse strand, counting down.
AACGGTACCCAGCGCTACACCACGTCTGTTCTTCAGCTGGCTGATACCTTAGACGCTGAGAATTACATCACCGATACCGCTAAGGTGTTCCCCGTCATGGGCGACGCCGCTATGGGTTCCGTAAAGAATGCCGGTACTGTTAAGTATGCAGGCTCTTCCGTTGCAGGCTTCCTGTTCAATTCTCTCAATTCCCAGCTGCTTTGCACCACGTATCGCGTAACCGCTAACGGCTATGCCGATATCACTAACAAGCTCAACGTGCTTGCAGCGGCTGATGATGATATCACCCGTATCGTCTTCAACGGCGAGACCCAGACCGGTCAGACCTTTGCGATGCGCGGTTCCTTCAACACCGACGGCCCGATCCCGACCCTGCCCCCGGCTACAGAGCCCTCCGACAAGCTCAAGGTCACCATCGTGAACCCCGATAACACCACTGTTGTCAAGGAGTTCAACAAGGGCGACACCTTTACCGTATATACCGTCCTCAATGCGGGCGCCACGATCGCCAGCGTAGAGGGTACCCAGACCTATCCCACCGCTTCTCTCCAGCTGACCGACAGCGTCACCGGCGAGTACAATGAGATCGTCAACAAGACTGCGATGTTCCCGATCCTCGGCGACGAGGCTGTCGCTGCGGTCAACAACGGCGCGCTCCAGTTCAACGCGACCAGAGGTACGGTCGGCGGCGGTTATGCGTTCAACACCGCTACCTCCAAGCTGATCGTCACCAACTATAAGGTTCTCACTACCGGCGAAGCTACCATCAAGACCACCCTCAGAACCCTGATCAAGGACGACGCTGCCGCGACCAAGATCGTTTATAACGACCGGACCCAGTCCGGCCAGAGCTACTCGATGCCCGGCTCCTTCACCGATCCTTCCGCTCCCGAGCCTCCCACAGAAGCTCCCAAGCCCACCGATCCGCCCACACCGACCGAGCCCAGCACCAAGGCTACCGTCACCATCTACGGCTTCGACGGCAACGCCAAGACCAAGACCTTCAACATCGGCGATGAGTTCACCGTATATACCACCCTCAACGTTCCCGCGGCAGAGACCGCAGGCGTAGGTGCTGTTGACTCTTGGCAGTATTTCTCGAAAGATATCCTGCAGCCCATGGATGAGGTCGACGAAGACAAAGTTGTAGTCGACAATGAGACAATGTTCCCCATTTTGGGAAATAAGGCTACGGGCTCAATCAATACTGCCAAAGGCGTTACCAAGGTCAACGCAGCCAGCGGCGGCCAGGTCAACAAGGGCTTCAAGTTTACCAATGATGAAGCGCTGCTGATCGTGAGCCGTTACAAGGTTACCGCTGCAGGCAGTGCTGAGATCAGAAACTCTCTGGTCACTGTGTCGCTTGCCGACAGAGATATGACCGTTATCGTCGATGATGGCGAGGTGCAGTCCGGCTACACCGTCGGCGGTGTTGCTTCCTTCTACAAGCCCGGCGAGCCCGAGCCCACTGAGGCGCCGACCGAGGCTCCCAAGCCCACTGATCCGCCTACACCGACCGAGCCTCAGCCCGGCCAGACCGCTAACGTTACGATCTACGGCATCGACGGTACCTCTCAGGTCAAGACCTTTAACGTAGGTGAGACCTTCACCGTATACACCACCCTCAATGCTGCCACGGCAGCTCCCGGCGGCGTCGCTGCCATCAGCGCGTCCCAGACCTTCACCAAGAGCATCCTGCAGTCTACCGACGCGGTTGACAGTGATTATGTTGTCACCGATAACAATACCGTATTCCCGATCCTTAAGGATGCCGCTGTCGCGAAGATCTATGACGGTGTGAACCATTTCAACGCCTCTACCCCGCAGCTCAACAACGGCTTCAAGTTCGATAACGACAACGCTCTTCTGGCTGTGACAAGCTACAAGGTTACCGCCGCAGGCAACGCTGAGATCAGAACCAGCCTGGATATGTTGGCGAATTCCGACGTTGACCTCACTCATATCGTTGAAGACGGCGAGTTACAGCCCGGCTTCACCCTCAGCGGTGTCGCGTCCTTCACCAAGCCCGGTGAGACTCAGCCTACCGAAGCGCCTGAGACTTATCTGCTCGGCGATGTTGATAACAATGGTACGGTTAACGCGAGCGACGCTTCAGTGCTCATGAAATACAACGCACATATTTCATTGGGCAATATTGACGAAGCTATCCTGCTTAGAAACGGTGATGTTGATTTTGATGATAAAATCACTGTGAAAGACGTTACCTTAATTCAGCGCTATCTTGTCCATTTGTCTGTGAAATTCCCGATCGATCAGTATGTGCCTGTAAAGTAATCTTCAACTGCAGCAAAATCATATCCGTCTGTTAATGACAATCAACTCCCCCATCATGTTGATGATGGGGGAGTTTTTATTTTTCAGTATGACGTCAGCAAAAATGTGAATACTATTATAATACTAATCCTTAATAAAAACCTTTATCATCTATTGCGCTATATTACGTATAGCTTTGTTGGGCTTCTTGACAGGCGCCAGCCTGCCTGCGTCGCCCGCCGCGCTATCCGAAATATATCACTAATATCTGATTAAATCTTTTTATCAAGGATTAGTATAAGATCACTTTAAGGAGTATTCACATGAGAAATAATGACGGAAATCTGGTATTTGAGCGGACGCCGTATATATCCGGCTACGCATCGGTCGTCGGGAAAAAGGAAGGCGAGGGGCCGTTGCGCGATTATTATGACCGCATCATTCATGACAGCTATGCAGGAAAAGATACGTTTGAGCAGGCGGAAAGCGAGTTGATGAACACAGCGGTTCGGGTAGCGCTGAACAAAGGCGAATTCACACAGCATGATATCGATCTTGCCTGCTGCGGTGACCTGCTCAACCAGTGTGTCGCGAGCAGCTTTGCAATGCGCTCCTATGCGATCCCCTATGCCGGAGTGTACGGAGCATGCTCCACGATGGCGCTGTCGATGATCCTGTCGGCAACAGCGATCGAGAGCGGCGCGGCTAAGCGGGCAGTTTGCGCGGCTTCATCCCATTACTGCACGGCAGAACGCCAATATCGTTTTCCGCTCGAATACGGCTCCCAGCGTCCGCCGACAGCCCAGTGGACGGTGACCGGTTCGGGCGCGTGTATTCTGGAAAAAGCCGGCGACAGCCATAACCTCTTGAATCACCATACCGAGCTTAAGAGCAATATACCGCCCTCCTCAGGCGATGATCCTCTCTTAAAAGAGAACCACAGGGAGTCTCAAACGCCTTATCTGCACTCTGCCCGCCTCGGTCGCATTATCGACTTCCAAATCACTGACCAGAACAATATGGGCGCCGCCATGGCACCTGCTGTTGTCAAGATAGGAATAAAAAATAACGGAATAAAACATGGGATTAAACCGTAATACTAAGTAGCAATAAAAAGCTTTAAAAAGATATTAGCGGAGAATTTCGCATAACAAGGCGGAGGGCGCAGGCAGGCTGGCGCCTGTCAACTCTTGGGGTCCCCATAACGCCCCGCGTTATGGGGAGAGGAGGAGCCGCAACACGAGGTCAAGGCATACCAACCGGATATGCCTACCGAGTGCAGCGAGCGACGACGAAACGCAGTTATGCGGAATTATACGCAATAGATGTTAAAGTGTTTTATTGCTACTTAGTATCAGTCAGCTTCGCTGACAGCTCTCCTGTGTATGGATTCTGTGACCCAAATCGCAGATTTGGACAGAATCTCACCTTAGGAAAGAGAGCCTTTGCTCCTCACAATGACATGTTATCTATCGTTTCACAATCCTTTTTGATCTGTGCGCTCAGCTCGTCGATGGAGCCGAAATGCTTTTCCTCCCGCACAAAGGCGGTCAGCTCGCAGGTCGCTTTCTTTCCGTACAGATCGCCGCCGCCGAAATCGAGCAGGAAGGTCTCGCACAATGGCACATCATGCGCGCCGACCGTCGGGTGCACGCCAATGTTGGTCGCGCCCTTATAACGCCTGCCGTCGATGGTGATCGCAGAGGCATATACCCCGTAGCGCGGCACAGTCAAGCCCTCCCCGATCGGGATATTCACGGTCGGGAAGCCCATCGCCGAGCCGATATGGTTGCCGCTGTCGATCGCGCCCTCGATCGCGTAGGGATAACCGAGCAGGGTATTTGCCTTTTCGATCCTGCCCTCGGCGATACAGCGGCGGATCAGCGAGGACGAAACGCGCTCGCCCTCACGGAGCACGGGCTCCTTCACCTCAACGGCGATCCCCTGTTCTTCACAGAGCTTAGTCAGCAGGTCGGTATCGCCCGCGCCGCCTTGACCGAAGCGGTAGTTGAAGCCGCAAAACACCTTTTTTGCGTGCAATTTGTCGCGCAGGACGTCGGTGACAAACGCCTGCGGGCTCAGATCCTTCACGGCGTTGAAATCCGCGAAGATCACTTCATCCACGCCGATCTCAGCCAGCAATTCCGCTTTCCTTTCATTCGTGCTGAGCAGGGTCGGGGTCGATCTGCCGAGCGCCTTTAAGGGGCTTTCGCGAAAGGTCAGCACCACACAGGGATGCTCTCCCTTTTCGGCGGAACAGCTGCCGATCACCGCGCGGTGTCCGGTGTGTACGCCGTCAAAGAACCCCAGCGCGACACACGTGCCACTGTATTTCGGCTTATATTCTTCCAAGCTGTTAGTTACTTTCATATGGTTTTCCTGCTGAAAACGCCGCTCGGGGAGCGGCGTTCTTTCTGTCAAATTATCAATCGAAAACAATCATTCGTCGTCGATATTCTCTCTGAGCTTATCCTTTAAGCTCGCGAAGAAATCCTCGGGATCGATATCGTCGGTGAAGGAGATCGGCTTACTCTCCGCCTCAAGATTCACGCGGCGCGCTGTCGGATTGCCCGACGACGAGTAGATCTCTTCATATGCGGGCACGGGCTCGATGACGTCCTCTTCCTTCTCTTCCTTTTGCTCGGGGAGGGGCAGCTCATCGGGGAGATCGTCATTCTTGACGGGGGTAAACACCTTGGTGCCCTCCGCGTTGCCGTTCTCCTCGGACTGTTCCTCAGTCTCAGGCTCGACGTCAGCCTGATCCTCGGTCTCGTTCTCTTCGACAGGCTCGGGCGGAGCGGGTCTTTCGGCAGGCGCCAGATCCTCGGGCGCTACCGCACCGAAGTAGATCTGATACCATACGAGGAACACATAGATCGTCCAGATCTTGCGGGAGTTATCCTCTTTTTCATCAAAATGCTCGTCCAGATACTGGAGCAGCAGATCGGTGTTGAAGAACTTCTCGGCTGTCGGCGAGGTGAACATATCCTTGACGACATGATAATAATGCTCGTCGCGGAGCCACACGCGCGTGGGCACGGGGAAGCCGAGCTTCGGCTTTTCGGCAACTTCCTCGGGCAGATGACGCGCCGCCGCCTTGCGCATTGCGTACTTGGTATTATATTTGTTGACGCGCAGCGGAGTCGGCAGAGAGGACGCTACCTTGAA
>DNIP01000185.1 GCA_003499325.1 Oscillospiraceae bacterium | reverse complement strand
GGCTTCCTGACGCAAAGGATGACCCGCTCGCCTCTATCAAGCAATTCACGGAAAACAGCGATGAAGCAGCGCTGCACCGTTATCGCGAGAGAATCACGCAGGCGGTTGATACTAAGTAGCAATAAAACAATTAAATATCTATTGCGGAGAATTCCGTATAACTGCGTTGTCAGTCTTGACAGGCGCCAGCCTGCCTGCGCCCTCCGCCTTGTTCTGCGAAATTCTCCGCTAATATCTTTTTAAAGCTTTTTATTGCTACTTAGTATTACAAGTAATACGAAACGATTTATGTAGGGCAGGGGTTTTTCTCCCGCCGTAATTATGATGAGAATCAGCTTATTCCTCCGTATCGGTGGGGATGATCGGCAATGAGAACCAGAAGTCCGAGCCCTCGCCGAGCGTAGATTCCACCCCGTATTCGGCGTCGTGCGCGATCAGGATATTTTTCACGATGGAGAGCCCCAGACCCGTGCCGATCTTCGCGCGTCGATGCTCCTGTGTAACGCGATAATACCGATCCCAGATATATTTCAGGTTTTCTTCGCTGATCCCCTCGCCGTGGTCGATGATCTCGATGCGGACGCGATCGTCCTTCACGGTCTGGCGCACGATGACCGTCTTGTCGTCGCCGATATAGTTGATGGCGTTATTGATCAGGTTATACAGCACCTGAGTGATGCGCAGCTCGTCGCCCATGACGAACACCTCTTCCTCATGCTCAAAGGAAATGATCAGCCCATCGTTCTCGATCAGCTTGGTGTAGCGGGCAAAGATGCTCTCAATACACTTGGTCAGCGAGAACGGCGCTTTTTTGATATCGGCAGTGTTGCTTTGCAGGCGCGAGATATCGAGCAGATCGGTGACCAGTGAATTCAGGCGATTGGTCTCGTCGATGATGATCTGGAGATTCTCGGCGGTCATCTCGCCGGGCAGATCCTGCATCACCTCGGCATAGCCCGTGATCATCGTCAGCGGCGTGCGCAGATCGTGCGAGATATTGGAGATTAGCTCCTTTTGGAGCTTGTCGACCTTTTTCAGCTCGCCCGCCGCATAGGTCAGGGTGGCGTTGAGCTCCGTGATCTCGCGGTATTCGCCGTTCTCAAAGGTGATGTCATACTCCTGCTTGGCGAGGGATTTTGCCTTTTCGTTCGTTTCCGAAATGGGTCGCGCGATCCGTTTCGCGAGGAATACCGCGATGATGATACTGAGGATCAGGATGATCGCGGTCATGATGATCAGCTGGATGCGCAGGGTGCCGACAACGCTGTTCACGGGGGTGATCTCGCTCTCGACGATCAGCAGGCGTTCACTATCGCCCGACCCGACGATCTTGGCATAGGATAAGTTCTCGGAAACAGGACGCTCCAGAGAGGGCTCGTGCATCTGGTGGAATTCATCGATGGAAGCAGCTGTCTGTTCCTTGTTGAATTCGCGCATTTTCTGTTCATCTGGCTTAAAGAACCGCTCCTCACGCTTAAACTGTGTGATCGTCGAATGCTCGCCGCCGTTGCTGACGGCGTTTTGATACAGATCATAGACGGTGTTCATCGAGATCTTTGAATCAAAGCCGTATTGCGCGGTCGAAAAGTAGGTACAGATAAACTCCGTATCGCTGGTATCGTATACGCCGACGACCATACTGTTCTGCTCCTCGATCTCGGTGACAAGCCGGGAGAAGCTGTCGGTGTCGATGTAATCCGCCAGCGAGTAGGCGCAGGATTGCACCTGCTTGGTCTTGACGGTTTTGTAGAACGACTCGAGAAATACCGTCTGGAACAGCCACAGCACGATCAGCAGTAAGGCGGAGAAGATCAAAAATCCGATGGAAAGATAAAACCGAAGGGGTCTTTTTTTGGCGGCAGCCTTCTCGGTCGGCGCCGGTGCAGCATTAGGTTTCAAAACGATAACCAACTCCTCTGAGGGTGACGATCAGCTTGGAGTATTCACCCAGACTTTTGCGCAGCAGCTTGATGTGAGTGTCGAGCGTGCGGTCGTCACCGAAGAAATCATAGCCCCATACCTTGGAGATCAGCTGTTCGCGCGTCAGGGCGATGCCCTTGTTGTTGACCATGTAGTACAGCAGTTCATATTCTCGCGGCGTCAGGCGTACACGTTCACCGTCGACCGTGACGACGCGCGCGGCATAGTCGATGGAGAGCCCCTGATAGACAAAGCCGGCGTTTTTCTCATTCTTTTGATCGCCGCCGGAGCGCCTGAGTACCGCGGCAACGCGCATCATCAGCTCCTTGGGAGAGAACGGCTTGATGACATAGTCATCCACGCCTGCCTCAAAGCCCGTCAAGCGGTCGTATTCCTCGCCGCGGGCGGACAGCATGATGATGGGCGTATTGCAGAATTTGCGGATCTGCTCCACCGCGCCGAAGCCGTCCAGCTCGGGCATCATGATATCCATGATGATCAGGTCATAGGTGTTGTTGCGGCATTTGCTGACGGCGGCCACGCCGTTCTCCGCTTCATCGACCTCGTGACCCTCATACAGGGCGTATTTTTTGATGAGCTCGCGGATGCGGAATTCATCGTCAACAATCAGTAATTTGCTCATGCTGTACCTCCGAAGGGTTGTTAGTATATATAATAACACAGGAATGTGACAGTTATTTGATGAAAGGGTTACAAGGAATTAGGAATTAGGAAAACTTCTTCTATTCTATTATAATGGAGAACGGGGGAGAGGGCAAGGGTTTTCTATTTATCAATTCTGAATCTGACACAAAAACGGCGCCCTCATTGAGAGCGCCGTAAAATGCGAAATCCTATGGATTATGCTTCCGGTTTATAAGGAGTGGTGCCGTCGATGTTGCACAGCTTAGCCAGATATCTCTGGATACGGGTAGCGTCGATGATGGAGATATGACCGTCACCGTCAACATCCGCGGTAACTGTATCAATTTTCATACCCTCAGGCAGTTTTCTGCCGGCGAGGGAATACTGGAGGCAGAGTACGTCGAGCATATCGACAGACTTATCGTTGTTAACGTCGCCGGGCTTGGGATGGTTATGCTCGGGGTTCACGCAGGAAGCGTACTTACCGTGATAGTTCGGGCTGGTGGTGGGATATTCTCCGTAGCAGCCGTCGCCATAGTAGACATACCAATTACTGCCGTAACTGGGGAAGCCGGTCAGGGGGTTGTCTTGAATGTCATCGTAATTGATGATCGCGATACAACCGTCAAAATCATCCTGAGTGGGAGAACCCTCGGGCAGCGTATCATAGTCGCCTTCATACGCACCCTCGGTGTTGACGTCCTGAAGCTGACGACCGTACTGGAAGATCTTCGCGGACTTATCCATACCGGCATTAACGCCGTTGTTGATTGCCAGAGAGGGAGAACCGCCGTCATTAGGCAAAGTGAGACAGTAGATTCGATTTTCCTTATCTACCAGATGAGCCTGATAGCCGCACCACTTAACGGGGCCGCCGCCGGCGCCGCTCCAGTCGGAACCGATACCGGACCACCAATAACCGCAGGCGTGCATATAAGGCTCGTTGTTGGGAAGATCGGGGCCGGGGAAGGTATTGAACTCATTCGCCCAATCCGAGGGAGCCTGGAAGTAGATTTTCTGAGTTTCAGCCAGAGAACCGCCGTTCGCCACTACAGCATCCTCACCGTAAGGGGTTTTTTCATCTACAGTGTATGAGTCGCTCGGGCTGTAAACATTTCCGGGTGACATCTTGGAATAATCGCCATCGCTGTTGTACGCACTGACGGAAACAACCGCGACAGATACTACCAGCATTACAGCAAGCAAAATGCTAATAATTTTCTTCATGAGAAATCCTCCTAAAATATTGGTATTCCTATTATAGCACAAGCGAGTAAAAAAAAACAAGAGTATTTCCCCTACAATTTCGTTAATTTTTGATAAAAATAAAAAAATTCTGTAATATTGCATAAATTTCAGGGGGTAAAATTTACACTATCGACAAAAGACAGGTGGTAAGATCATAGACTTATCGTAATGATTGAAGAAAAGAAGAGGAAAAATATTTTGCACACCTATTAGGTAGGTTATATTGACATCGGCGGAATATCGTGTACAATGGAACCAGACGAAAAGAAAGTTACGGAGACCGACATGACAGATCGATTAGTGGAACAATTAAGACAGAATCGGGATCTCAGCGATCAGGAGCTCAAGGAGCTGATCGAAAGTCCCTCGCATGACGCGGCGTTGACCAAGGCGGCGGATGAGGTGCGCCGAGAGTGGTACGGCGACAAGGTGTACCTGCGCGGCTTGATCGAGTTCACCTCCTACTGCAAGAACGATTGTCTGTACTGCGGACTCAGGGCAGGCAACAAGCACGCCGAGCGCTATCGGCTGAGCAAGGAGGAGATCCTCTCCTGCTGCGAGGAGGGCTATGCGCTGGGCTACCGCACCTTTGTCCTGCAGGGCGGCGAGGATCCGTACTTCACGGATGACATGATCTGCGATATCGTCCGCACCATCAAGGAAAAATACCCCGACTGCGCCGTAACGCTCTCGATCGGTGAAAAACCGCGCTCGAGCTATGAGCGCTATTTTGAGGCGGGAGCAGATCGCTATCTGCTGCGGCATGAGACCGCCGATCCCGCACATTACGCCAAGCTCCATCCGCAGAATATGAGCAGCGAGAACCGCAAGCGCTGCCTGCGGGAGCTCAAGGAGATTGGCTACCAGGTCGGCGCGGGCTTCATGGTCGGCTCACCCTACCAGACGACAGAGAATCTGATCGCCGATCTGCGCTTTTTGCAGGAGCTGCAGCCCGACATGATCGGCATCGGACCGTTCATCACCCATCGGGATACGCCGTTCAGGGATATGCCGGGCGGCACACTGGAGCTGAGCCTGAGGATGCTCGCCATCCTGCGGCTGATGTTCCCGTATGCGCTCTTGCCCTCGACCACCGCGCTGGGCACGATCGACCCCTCCGGCAGGGAGCTGGGTCTGCAAAGCGGCGGCAACGTCGTGATGCCGAACCTTTCGCCGACCGCGGTTCGTGAAAAATACGCGATCTATGACAACAAGATCTGCACGGGTGAGGAATCCGCCCAGTGCCGCCATTGTCTGGAAATGCGCATCAAAAGTGCGGGCTATCGCGCCGTGACCGATCGTGGAGACGTAAAAAGAATAACGAATAGTGAATAATGGAGGGAGGGCGATGCCCTCATCCGTTTATAAATGTCATTGCGAGGTTGAACGAAAGTTTAACTGTGGTAATTTCAACCGATAAAAGGTAAACAAGATGATCAACGAATTCTCACGCACGGAGCTGCTGCTCGGTGCGGACGGTATGGAAAAACTGAAGAACGCGCGCGTAGCGGTATTCGGGATCGGCGGCGTAGGCGGCTACGCGGTCGAGGCGTTGGCGCGCTCGGGCGTCGGCGCGCTCGATCTGATCGATAAGGATGAGGTCAGCCTGACCAACATTAACCGTCAGATCATCGCGACCCATGCGACTGTCGGCAGGCCCAAGGTGGAAGTCGCGGCACAGCGCGTGAGGGATATCAACCCCGCCTGTTCCGTGCGGACTTATCAGACGTTCTATGTCCCCGACACGGCGGAGCAATTCGATTTTGCGCAGTATGACTATGTGATCGACGCGATCGACACCGTCACGGGCAAGATCGCGCTGGTGATGCAGGCGCAAAAAACGAACACGCCGATCATCTCGTCGATGGGTACAGGCAATAAGCTCGATCCGACCGCCTTCGTCGTGACCGATCTGTATCAAACCTCCTTCTGTCCTCTGGCGCGGATCATGCGCAAGGAGCTGAGAAAGCGCGGGGTCGATCATTTGAAGGTCGTGTATTCGCAGGAAGAGGCGCTCACCCCCGAGGGCGCGACCGAGGAGCTGCTGCAGGGCAGGCGGTCGATCCCCGGCTCGACAGCGTTCGTGCCGTCCGTCGCGGGGTTGATCCTCGCGGGTGAAGTGATCAAGGATATCGTGAAAAGGTAGAGAAAACCACCGGTCGCAGTATACGGCCGGTTTTTGTTGTTTATCAAGGGTCAGTTTGGATAAAACCGCCAATAATTTTTGCGATACCGCCTTGAGGGTTTGACAATATTTTCTTGCAGTTTCGCACAAGATGTGGTATGATATAATCGATAATATGCAATCATGAGATATTATGCGTATTGTCATTATTGATGAACCTAATATAAAGCAGAATTTTGAAAGGAGTTTTGCGATATGTGCGGTATTTGCGGCTTTACAGGTGAGCTGGAACAGAGGGAAGACGTCATCCAAAAGATGACCGAGGTCATCACCCACCGCGGTCCCGATTCGGACGGCGTGTATATGGATGATTATATCGCGATGGGTTTCCGCAGACTGTCCATCATCGACCTTGAGAACGGCGACCAGCCGATCTACAGCGAGGACGGTAATCTGGTACTCACCTATAACGGCGAAATATATAATTATCAGGAGCTGAAAAAGGAGCTCGAGGGGCTGGGACACAAGTTCTCGACCAACAGCGACAGCGAGGTGCTGCTCCATGCCTTTGAGGAATGGAACGAGGATATGTTCGAGCATCTGCGCGGCATGTTCGCCTTTGCGATCTATAACAAGGAGACCAAGGCGGTGTTCCTCGCGCGCGACTTCTTCGGCATCAAGCCTCTGCATTATTCGATCATCGGCGACGATCTATGTTACGCGTCCGAGATCAAGAGCATTCTGGAGCATCCGAACTTCACTAAGCGCTTCAACGACAAGGCGCTGGACGCGTACCTGTCCTTCCAGTATGTGCCCCAGCCGATGACCTTCTTCAAGGACATCGAGTGCCTGTTGCCGGGTCACTTCATGTGGTTCCGTGACGGCGTTGTCGAGACGCAGCGCTACTTTGAGCCCAAGTTCAAGCCCGATCTGGAGATGACAGAAGATGAGGCTGTCGATCAGATCGAAAAGGTCTTTGAGGATAGCATTAAGGCGCATAAGATCGCGGACGTTGAGGTAGGCTGCTTCCTCTCCTCCGGCGTTGATTCCTCTTATGTCGCGTCGTACTTTGAGGGTCAAAAAACCTTTACCGTCGGATTTGATTTCGGCGAAAAATATAATGAGATCACATGGGCGCAGTCCCTGTCCGAGAAGATCGGCGTGGAGCATCACGCCAAGCTGATCTCCTCCGAGGAGTTCTGGGCGGCGGTACCCAAGGTGCAGTACCATATGGATCAGCCCCTGGCGGATCCCTCCTGCATCGCGCTGTACTTTGTGACCAAGCTCGCGAGCGAGTATGTCAAGGTCGTCCTCTCCGGCGAGGGCGCGGACGAGCTGTTCGGCGGCTACACCTGCTACAACGATCCCCGCGTGTTCAAGTGGTACCAGAAGATCGTGCCCTATTTCCTGCGCCGCGGCATCGGCTGGATCTGCAAGAAGCTGCCCGATATCAAGGGCCGCG
>DNIP01000061.1 GCA_003499325.1 Oscillospiraceae bacterium | reverse complement strand
GCTGTGCTCAGCGGCGTTTCGTCCGCACAAAAGCAGGTCGCTCCCACCGCGCCCGCGCCTACCAAAGCGCCCATCGTCCCGCATCAGATCCAGGGCGTCAAGGCGACCCTGCAGGATACCCTGATGGCGGGCTGTGAGACCCATGCCTGCACCAGCCTGCTCCAATCGCTGGGCTATGATATCAACGAATTTCAGTTTGCCGACAAGTACCTCGACTGCCACTATGTGACCGAGGATCCCGAGACGGGCATCAAGCTCGGCCCCGATATGAACTCGGGCTTTGCGGGCACCGCCTACGCGGGCTACGGCATCTACGCTCCCGCAATGGCGAAGTGCATGAACCGCTATCTCGCCGACGTCAAATCCGACAAAAAGGCGTATGTCCTCGAGGACTACACGCTCCAAAGATTGTGCGACGAATACATCGTCAACGATATCCCCGTGATGATCTGGGCGACCACCAATATGACCGAGCCGCAGGAATGGGAGGCGTGGCGCGTCAATTATGTCGATGAAAACGCCAAGTACAAGGAGGGCGAGATCTTTAAGTGGATGCTCCACGAGCACTGTCTGGTGCTCTGCGGCTATGACCAAAACGATTACTATTTCTCGGATTCCGTCGTGGGCGATATCTCTCACTTCGAGCGCGAGATCAGCGAGCGCCGCTTTGAGCAGCTCGGCAGACAGGCGATCGTGGTCAAGTGAAGTGAGAATTGAAGACTGAAAACTGAATAATGAATAATGAATCATAAACAGCCCCGGTCATCCGATGATCGGGGCTGTTGTGTAGGGGAGGGGCTCGCCCCTCCCGTGACCTTGCCGTCAAATGTCATCCACCGCGAAGCAGATCAACCCCATTGTAGGGTACGGCATTTATGACGTACCGAAACCTTTCCGTACCATGTCACAAAATGCGAAGCAAATCACCTCCTCCGTATCAACTTGATATCCGCGTCCCATCCGATTGCATAAATCTATGCAACTTTTCACCCGATATCGTCATAGGTGGAGAGGTGAACACAGAAAGGGCTGACTATATGTATATCACAGGCAAAATCAACCGCCCCGATATCCGCGCCCGAGGGGCGGTGCGTGATGCAGATCGACGTTATCCAAGCAGCTGAGCTGATCGGCGCCGTGTCGGTGATCCTCGGCGTCATCATCGGCGGCTATCAACTCTATGCCAAGCTGATCGACCGCGTCAACACGCTCGAGCGGCAGCTGCAAGCACAGCAGCGGGAGCTCGATAAGATGAAGAAGGAGGATACCCTCGTCATCTACGCCCTGCGCGCCTGTCTGGACGGACTGCATCAAAAGGGCTGTAACGGCAGGGTGACCGAGGCGATCTCCCGACTCGACAAGCATATCAACAAGGCCGCCCACGATCAGGATTGAGCGGCAGAAAGGAAGGATCATATGAACGGTGTATTTACCAAGGAGTGGTGGGTCGCGGCAGGCGTCCGCGCGTTAAAGACCTTTGCCGAGGGCGCGCTCGCGGTCATCGGCACCCAGGCGGCGTTCATCCATGAGGTGAACTGGCTGATGGTGCTCTCCGGCGGCGCACTGGCGGCGGTCGTCAGCTTCCTCCTCGCGCTCAAGGGCTTACCCGAGGTCGGCGGGGAACGAGAAACTGAAAACTGAAGACTGAAAACTGAATAATGAATAATGAACAGCGCCCCGATCATCCGATGATCGGGGTGCTGTTGCGTAGGGTACGGCATTTGAACACGCGTGTTTGACGTACCGAGTATGACGGGCGTTTTCGTGATCGAGAACATGAGATAGGAAATATAACGCTCCCGCCATGCGGTACGTCGGACACGCGTGTCAAGCGCCGTACCCTACGGAAATGCCTGTTCTCCTCAACTGACGTGCTTCATGATCCCACGCCCTGCCGCGGGAGCACCGAGGCGCTCCCCTACAATTTCACTGCAACGTTTACTGTAGGGGAGGGGCTTGCCCCTCCCGTGACCTTGCCGCTAAATGTCATTCACCGCGAAGCAGATCAACCCCATTGTAGGGTACGGCATTTATGACGTACCGAGTATGACGGGCGTTTTCGTGATCGAGAACATGAGATAGGAAATATAACGCTCCCGCCATGCGGTACGCCGGACACGCGTGTCAAGCGCCGTACCCTACGGAAATGCCTGTTTTCCTCAACTGACGTGCTTCATGATCCCACACCCTGCCGCGGGAGCGCCAAGGCACTCCCCTACAATTTCACTGCAACGTTTATTGTAGGGGAGGGGCTTGCCCCTCCCGTGACCTTGCCGCTAAATGTCATCCACCGCGAAGCAGATCAACTCCATTGTAGGGTACGGCATTTGAACACGCGTGTTTGACGTACCGAGTTGACGGGCGTATCTACCATCGAAAGCGTGAGATAGGAAACAAACGCTTCTGTCACGCGTGCCCGCCGTACCGAAACCTTTCCGATCATCGATATATACCGATAAAAGAATTCGTTTGAGACTTGACATCGTGAAAACAATGGAGTACAATAAAGAACAGTTGAATACGGAGGCTTAGCTCAGCTGGTGAGAGCGCCTGCTTCACACGCAGGAGGTCACTGGTTCAAGTCCAGCAGTCTCCACCATCAAAAAGTCCTGCTGCATTGCGGCAGGACTTTTTTGTATGATTCATTATTCAATTTTCAGTCTTAAGTGATTCTCCCTTCCCGCCCAAAATGAGCAAACTCGAGCAAGCACCCCGAAATCCGCTTGTACATTATAGATAAAATATTTCAACACCTTTTAGAACAACTCACAAATCGTTGCTTTTGTGAAAATAAATGACTGAATTTGCTTGACTTTGATTGAGTGGGTGGTATAATGCAATCAGAGAGGTGAGACAGATGCTGACCGAGGAAAGATATCGGAGGATCCTACAGATTTTGGACGACCGCAACGCGGTCACCGTAGCGGAGCTTTCCCGACAGCTGAACATCTCCGAATCCACGATCCGCCGCGACTTAAACGCGCTCGCCGAGATGGGCAAGCTCAATAAGGTGTTCGGCGGCGCCACCGCGTTGACGCGCAGCTCCGGTATCTTTGAAACGGGCGTTGCGAACCGCATGAACACCATGGGGGAGGAAAAGACGGCGATCGCGCAGTATGCCGCGACCCTGATCCATGACGACGACTTTGTGTTCATCGACGCTGGTACCACCACCGCGCGGCTGATCGACTTCATCGACAACAACAAGGCGACCTATGTGACCAACGGCATCATCCACGCCCAAAAGCTCACCCATAAGGGCTTTGAGACCTACATCATTGGCGGCAGGATCAAGCCGCTGACCGAGGCGGTCGTCGGCACAAACGGCATCAAGAGCCTAGAGGGCATGAATTTTACCAAGGCATTCATGGGCACCAACGGTATCGATATCACCGCGGGCTTTACCACCCCCGATATCGATGAAGCCCGCCTTAAGGAAGCGGCGATCCATAACAGCTACATGTCCTTTGTCCTCGCGGATCACACCAAATTCCGCAAGGTGTGCGCCGTGACCTTTGCTCCGTTAAGAGTCGGATGTATCATCACCGATGACTGTCCGGATAACAAATACAGTGAGATCACCATCGTCAAGGAGGTAAAGAAATGATTTATACCGTAACGCTCAACCCGTCGATCGACTATATCGTGCGTATGTCGAGCATGCGCTCCAACACGACCAACCGCACCGACAGTGAGGAATTCTATTTTGGCGGCAAGGGGCTTAACGTCTCCCAGGTGTTGGCGGAGCTGGACTTAGACAGCACCGCGTTCGGATTTGTAGCCGGCTTCACCGGTGAGGCGATCGAAAAAGGCCTGCGCCATCCTCGCATCCATACCGATTTCATCCATCTGGACGAGGGCTTCACGCGTATCAATATCAAGATCAAGGCGGGCGGCGAGACCGAGATCAACGGTCAGGGCCCCGATATCCCCGACTCTGCGCTCGATGAGCTGATGAAAAAGCTCGATCAGCTCCGTGACGGCGATACCTTAGTCCTCGCGGGCAGTATCCCCAAGACCTGCCCCGACGATATCTATGAGCGGATGCTCGAGCGCGTCAAGGATAAGAAGATCATGATCGCCGTTGACGCAACCCGTCAGCTGCTGGTCAACTCGCTGAGCAAGCACCCCTTCCTGATCAAGCCCAACCGTCTGGAACTCTCCGAGATCTTCCACGCGGAGGTCGAGACCGCCGCCGACGTCGAGAAGTACGCCGGCAAGCTCCAAGAGATGGGCGCGCGCAACGTCATCGTATCCCTCGGACGCCAGGGTGCGTTCCTGCTCGATGAAACAGGCGCGACCCACACCTGCGGCGTCTTAAAGCAGCCGGTTCTCAACACCGTCGGCGCGGGCGACAGCATGGTAGCGGGCTTCATGGCGGGCTACCTCAAGACAGGCGATTACGGCTACGCGCTCAGGCTCGGCTCGGCCTGCGGCAACGCAACGTCGTTCCTGCCGGGTCTGGCGACCAGAGCGAAGATCGACGAGGTCTTTGCCCAGCTCAAGTAACACATTAATTCAGGTAATTATTGTCATTCATCACGGAAAAGCTCTGGATGGCACTGATAACGGCATAAATCCAAAAATAAATAGAAAAGGAGAGTTTTTATGCGAATCACAGATTTGTTGAAGGCTGACGCGATCCAACTGGGCGCGAAGGTTTCATCAAAAAGCGCGGCGATCGACACGCTGGTTGCTCTGCACGAAAAGAGCGGCAACTTAAAGGACGCCGCCGCGTACAAGGAAGGTATTCTTAAGCGTGAACAGATGGGCACCACCGCCATCGGTATGGAGGTAGCGATCCCTCACGCAAAGAGCAAAGCGGTCAAGGCTCCGGCTCTGGCGGCGATCACAGTCCCAGACGGCGTTGATTATGAATCTCCCGACGGCGCGCCCTGCAAGCTGATCTTTATGATCGCGGCTACCATGGACGGCGACGTTCACCTGGAGGTGCTCGCCCGCCTCATGCAGATGCTGATGCACGAGGATTTCACCGCGAAGCTCAAGGCGGCAAAGACGCCCAAGGAATTCCTCGACATTATTGACAAGCAGGAAGCGGCTCAGTTCCCCGAGGAGGCGGCTGCTCCCGCAGTAAAGAAAGACGGCTATCAGGTTCTTGCCGTCACCGCTTGCCCCACCGGTATCGCGCATACCTACATGGCGGCGGAAGCCCTGCAAAAGGCAGGCGACGAGATGGGTATCTCCATCAAGGTCGAGACCAACGGCTCCGGCGGCGCAAAGAACGTGCTGACCGCTGACGAGATCGCCAACTGCGACGGTATCATCATCGCGGCTGACAAGAGCGTTGAGACCGCTCGCTTTGACGGCAAGCCCGTCTACTCCACCAAGGTTGCCGACGGCATCCATAAGCCCCAGGAGCTGATCAACAAGATCGTCAACAAGGAGGTTCCCGTGTTCCACAGCGACAAAAAGGCTGAGGGCGGCTCCTCCTCCGTCGGCGATGAGAGCTTCGGCAGAAAGCTCTATAAGCACCTGATGAACGGCGTCTCCCATATGCTTCCGTTCGTTGTCGCGGGCGGTATCTTTATCGCGATCGCGTTCCTGATCGACGCGCTCTCCGGCGCTCCGCAGGACGGCAACTTCGGTTCGGCTACTCCCGTAGCGGCTTGGTTCAAGACCATCGGCGGCGTGGCGTTCGGCTTCATGCTCCCGATCCTCGCGGGCTTTATCGGACAGTCCATCGCTGACCGTCCCGGTCTGCTCGTTGGCTTTGTCGGCGGCTCGCTGGCGGCTACCGGCTCCACCTTCGCTGCTCCCGGCGGCGACGGCACCGCGGTTTCCGGCTTCCTCGGCGCTCTGCTCGCAGGCTTCCTCGCAGGCTGGCTGATGAAGATGATCGAAAAGGTGTGCGACCATCTGCCGCGTGCCCTTGAAGGCATCAAGCCCGTTCTGATCTATCCGCTTGTCGGTCTCGGCGTTGTCGGCGTCATGATGTGCGCTGTCAACCCGATTGTCGGCTGGCTCAACGGCAAGCTGACTGAGGGCGTATCCGCTATGGCGCAGAATCCCGCTCTCATCGTTCCCGTATGCGCGCTGCTCGCCGGTATGATGGCGATCGACATGGGCGGCCCCTTCAACAAGGCTGCTTACGTTACCGCGACTGGTCTGCTGGCTTCCGGTGCGATCGGCACCAACGAAGGCCCCTTCATGATCATGGCTGCCGTTATGATCGGCGGTATGGTTCCCCCGATCGCGATCGCGCTGTCCACCACCTTCTTCAAGAAGAAGTGGACTGCTGAAGAGAGAAAGAACGGTCCCGTCAACTATATCATGGGTCTTAGCTTCATCACCGAGGGTGCGATCCCTTACGCTGCGGGTCATCCGTGGCCGGTCATCCCCGCTTGCATCGTAGGCTCCGCTGTCGCGGGCGCGCTGTCCGCTCTGTTCGGCTGCACCCTGATGGCTCCTCACGGCGGTATCTTCGTACTGCCCACCATCGGCAAGCCCCTCATGTACTTCCTCGCGCTGGTCATCGGCGCGGTAGCGGGCGGTCTGCTCCTCTCCATCCTTAAGAAGCCCGTAGAAGAATAATCAATTGCAACTATCGGTATACGGAGGGGGCGACCCCTCTGTATATCTAACCCAAAGGAGAAAATTATGGTATCGAAAAAAGTCACAATCGTCAACGCGCAGGGCTTTCATATGCGTCCTGCCAATGTATTTGCCGCCGCGATGATGAAGCATCCGTGCGACGTAACGCTCAGAGTCAACGGAAAAGACGTCAACGCAAAGAGCCTGATGAATATTATCGCTGCCTGCATCAAGTGCGGCAACGAGGTAGAGGTCATCTGCAACGGCGCTGAGGAAGACGCGGCGCTGGCTGAAGCGGTCGAGATGATCGAGAGCGGCTTCGGCGAATAAGATTTGAATTATTTGTCATTGCGAACCCAAGCCTCCCTTTTCTAAGGGAGGTGCCCGAAGGGCGGAGGGTTGTGGCGTTTCGTTAATGCCGATCCTTGCGGGTTCGCAGTGACATTATTTTTATAAAGAGGTGATAATGATGATGAAAGGATTAGGCGTTTCCGATGGCTACGGTATCGGCAGAGTGATGCTGATACTCGATCGCAAGCTGGATTATACGCCTCGTGAAATAGCCGATGTAGACGCTGAGATCGCGCGCTTCCATGACGCGATCGATCAGTTTACCAAGAACACCCTCGAACAGGCGGACGCCGTCAGAAAATCGACAGGCGATAAGGAAGCCGAGATCCTAGAGGGTCATATCGCGATCATCGCCGATCCCTTTATGAAGGGCGAGATCGAGAACCTGATCAAGGCGCACCAGTGCGCCGAGGCGGCGGTCGAGCAGATCTGCCAGATGTTCATCGATATGTTCACGGCGACGGGCGACGATTTGACCATGCAGCGCGCCGCCGACGT
>DNIP01000175.1 GCA_003499325.1 Oscillospiraceae bacterium | reverse complement strand
GGTTGCCGCGCCGTAACAAAGTTCCACCTCACAAAGCCATTTTGCAATGTGCTCTATGGCAGGAGCGATCGATCAATCGGATCACTCCCAGTGGTGCAGCTCCTTGGGGTCGAGCCCGATATCCTTTGCGTGGAAAACGGGATTGAGCTTTTGCTTTCTTTGGCTCTCAAAATCCTTGAGCGCCTTGACCGCGATACCCGACAGGATAATACAGCACGGTATGTTGATCAGCGTCATGCCGCCCATCGTGATATCCGCCAGCGCCCACGCCAGATCCATCGGAGCCAGCGCGCCGAGGAAGATCACCGCGACACAGCAGATGTAGAACACGGTCATGAATTTTTTGGAGGGCATTTTCTTCTTGTTGAGATACGCCAAGGCGTTATCGACATAATAGAGATTGCCGATCAGGGTGGTGAACGCAAATAGCACCATCGCAATGGTGATGAAGATCGGGCCGAAGCCGCCGAATACGGTGGATACCGCCTGCTGGACATACGGCGCGCCGGAAACATCGGTGCCGCGCGCAACGCCCGAGGTCAGGCACATCAGCGCTGTAGCGGTGCACAACAGCATGGTGTCGATGTAGACGGATATGGTCTGCACCAGACCCTGCTTGACGGGATGGGTGACGTCGGCGGACGCCGAGGCGTTCGGCGCGGAGCCTACGCCTGCTTCGTTAGAGAACAGACCGCGCTTGATGCCCAGGATCATGCACGAGCCGGTGATCCCGCCGAAGATCGCGCGGAAGTTGAACGCGTCCGTGAAGATCGCCTTGAACGTGCCGGGGATGTTGGGGATATGGGTGAAGATGATGACCAGCGAGATCAGCACATACGCAATGCCCATCGCGGGGACGATCCTCTCGGTGAGCTTGACGATGCGCTTGCCGCCGCCCATCAGGCAGAAGCCGACGAGCAGCGCGAGAATGCCGCCCACGATCACGGGCGTCCATGTTTTGTCATAGAAGTCATAGATCGCAAAGGATGACTGCAAATTATAGGAGCACAGCAGGTTGAAGCCGAAGCCGTAGGTCGCGATCAGAAATACGCAGAAAATCGCGGCGATCAGCGGCTTTTTGAGCGCCTTTTCGATATAGTACGCGGGGCCGCCGAAGAAACGGCCGTCCTTGTCCTTTTGCTTGAAGATCTGCGCTAACGTGCTTTCGATGAACGCCGACGACGCGCCGATAATGCACATCAGCCACATCCAGAAGCATGCGCCGGGGCCGCCCAGACAGATCGCGGTCGATACGCCGACAATGTTGCCCGTGCCCACGCGTGACGCGGTCGAAACCATCAATGCCTGAAAGGACGATACCTTCTGATCGTTGGCGGGCTTTTCGACGATCAGCCTGCACGCCGTGCCGAACAGGCGGATCTGTACGCCCTTGGTGCGGATGGTGAAGTACAGTCCCGCCGCCGCCAGTACGATGACGAGGATGGGAAAGTACATAATGTCGTCGATCTTGTTGAAAATATAGGTGATAAAGTCCATGGTCGCCTCCGAACAGTTGGTAAATTTATTATAGCATAGATTGTATTATCAGCACAAGAGAATTCGACGTTTTGTATGCGCTTTTTTCAAAATCATCCATATCGCTTTGATCGCTGCCGTCAATCGGACGACAACAGTTGACACAATGCGTAAAATCCATTATATTTTAAGTAATACTAAGTTTCATTAAAACACTTTAACATTTATTGCGTTAAATTCCGTATAACTTCGTTGTCCTCCTTGCCAGGCGCCAGCCTGCCTGTTTCGTCCGCCTCGTTCTACGAAATTTTCCGTTAATAAATTTGTTAAAGCGTTTAATGGAAACTTAGTATAAATACTCGATATAAGACGGTTGACATATGAACGATTGGAATAATATCACGATAGTTTTAGACGAAAACGGTGACCGTGAAGCGGCAGAGCGTCTGTCGCAGCAGCTCGGTGTGCCGATCGCGGACAGCATGGGCGGGGAGCTCACCCTCGTTTTTGACGACGCGGGGCTGTCGCTGGTCGGCTACGGTATGCGGTATCAGGGCGATTTTGCCCGCATGCTCAACCGCGTGACCAAGGGACGGCTCCATCACGAAATGCTCGTCAAGATTGCCAAGACGAAAACCGAACAACCTATTGCAATCGACGCCGCCGCGGGGATGGGGGAGGACAGCTTCCTGCTCGCCGCGGCGGGGTATGAGGTATATCTCTTTGAACGGGATAAGGTCATCGCCGCCCTGCTCAGGGACGCCTTGCGCCGCGCCCGACAGGATGACCGCCTGCGCGAGATCGTGGGCAGGATGCGCCTGATCGAGGGCGACAGCATCGAGCGGATGCCGAAACTCGATATCAAGCCCGAGATCGTCTATCTCGATCCGATGTTTCCGCCGCGCAAAAAGAGCGGCTTGATCCAAAAGAAGCTCCAGCTGATCCAAAAGCTCGAGCAGCCCTGCGCGGATGAACAGGAGCTTTTCGACGCCGCCGTATCGCTGCGCCCGAAGAAAATCATCATCAAGCGGCCGCTCAACGGCGCCCTGCTCGCCGACCAAAAGCCGAGCTATACCGTCAAGGGCAAGGCGATCCGCTATGATGTGGTGGTGTTGTAAAAAATGTCATTGCTATATATGCGGTACGTCGCAAGCGCCGTACCCTACAATCCTCTGTAACGCTATATCAACCAAATTGAGGTGAACCAATGGAATACCAACCGATCGCATATATCCACAACGATTTTCCGACCAAGTTCGGACTGCCGCGCCAGAGCGGACTGTCCGAGCATTTGATCTCGCAAATTGTCATGGAAAAGGAATACCGCAACCCCGACGCCTTCCGCGGAATCGAGGAGTTCGAATACCTGTGGCTGATCTGGTGCTTTGAGCCGATGGGGAAGCGCGCTTCCTCCGAGAACAATTCGGCCAAGCACGCTTCATCCATGCGCGCATGGTCGCCGACCGTGCGGCCGCCTAAGCTCGGCGGCAACAAGCGCATGGGCGTGTTCGCGACCCGCTCGCCCAACCGTCCGAATCCGATCGGACTGACCCGCGTCAAGCTGGTGCGCACCGAGCTGACCGGCGATCGGGGGCTCGTCCTCACGGTAGCGGGCGCCGACCTGATGGACGGCACCGCGATATTGGATATCAAGCCCTATCTGCCGTATGCCGACAGCGTGCCCGACGCGGCGACGGGCGATTACGGCCCCGAGCATCAGCAGATTATGGACGTTGCGATCCCCGATGACGTCGCCGCCCTGTTCAGCGAAGAACAGCTCAAAACGCTGAAAGAGGTGCTCTCCTTCGACCCGCGCCCCGGCTATCAGCACGATCCCGACCGCGTCTACGGCTTTGCCTACGGCGGCTATGACGTCCGCTTCAAGGCGGATGATCACACCGTCACCGTGATGGAAGCGGTGAATCTCGAGTGAATCTTGTATAATTTGACGTTTGACTTTTCAGGCGGATTGTACTATTCTATATCAATAAAGCAAGACGAAAGGATGATACGATGTTCTGTCAACATTGCGGAAAACCCATCCCCGACGGCGCGAGCCATTGCAGCTTTTGCGGCGCTCCCGTCGACGAGCCCGCTCCCCGTCACGCGCGACCCGAGGATGACGAGCTCTACTCCTATTCCGACCGCCGTGTTCCGGACGACGGCGACCTTACCCGTGTGTATGAGCCCGATCAGATCGATCAGACAAAGGTATATAACTTCGCGGCGTTTGAGGGTCAGGGCAACGGCTATGATCCGAATGATAACCCGAACTATGATCCTAACCGCGACCCGAACTATGACCCGAATTATGATCCTAACTACGATCCGCGCTATCCCAACGGCCCTGTTCCGATCGGCGATGATTACGAGAACTATCAGGACGGACAGAGCGACGACACCTTCATGGACAGGGTCGATCAGCGCTTTCGGCGCGACGACGATGATGACTATGATGATCCCCGCCGTCCCCGCAAAAAGAAGAACAAGGCGTGGATTTGGATCATCGTCGTGATCCTTGTTATCGCGGCGGTTGTGATCGCGTTCTTCGCCCTCAAGGGCAAGCTCTTCGGCAAGAATGATGTGAAGCCCACCGTGCAGGCGACGATTGCCGCCACCGCAAAGCCGACGCAGGCTCCCGCGACGCAAGCGCCCCGCGCGACGGATCCGCCTGTCGAAACCTCTGCGCCCGCCACCCGCGCTCCCGCGCCGACCGAAGCGCCCCAGATCGTGACCGAAGCGCCCCGACCCGAGACGCAGGCGCCCGCGCCGACCGCCCCGCCCGTGACCGAGGCTCCGTCAGAGCAGGGCTTAGAATAACAGAACAGACAGAAAAAGCCGGCACTTGTCCAATATCATTAAGATAAGGCAACA